>NZ_HG529316.1 GCF_000499525.1 Faecalimicrobium dakarense
ATATAATTTATTGTTCTTTTATAAAATATTTTTAAAGATATAGTCATTAATATTATTGATGCAACTAATATAAAAATTAATGCTATATTACTTATTTCTAAAACTTCATAAGACGTATTACTACTAATCATTGTTGAACCTAATACCCATATACCTATACTTAGTCCTATACTACTTGTATTTCTAAATAATGATGACATAAGTAATAATATTGATGTCATAATACATAGTGGTATTAACCACGAACTAGTAATTTTTAAAATGTTAGATCCTGAATTAAACTTAAATAAAATAATACTCATAGCTAAACCTATAATTACAGAAAACCCCTCTATTATAATTAGCTTAGACAAGATTATCTCTCTAAAAGAATATTTATAGCTTAACTCTAGCTCCCAAACATTCTCTTCCCTACCTTTCATAATCTCATACATGCCTAAAATCATAGGAATTGGTGCTATTATAGATAAACTTGTATATACATCTAGATTTAAATTTATAATACTAACTACTCCACATAATACTAATAATAAAGATAGCATTATATATAATTTACTAAATAAGCTAATCTGTAATTTTAATAAACCTATATTATTTCTTATATTGTCTAATATACTTATAAACTCTTGTTTCTTATGTATAGCTTTAACTTCATTTGGTATGTATTCTCTTAAAATATCTATTGTTTTTTCAATCTTTTCTTCCTCAACAGTTTTAACTATATATGTATCTAAAAATTCTTCAATATCTTTTAAATCTTCTTCTAGTAAATTTTCAAATTCATCATCATATATATCGCTACATTTTAGAGCGTTGATATTCTTCTTTGTTTGTTTCATCTTTAACACCTCCTAGCGATTTTTTTAGATTTTTTATTCCATTAAACAACCTAGACTTTATAGTATTTTCATTATCTCCAGTTACCCTACTTATTTCATTTATCTTTAAATCGTTATAGTATTTTAGTATTATTGCTTGTTTTTGAAGATGTGGTAAATCTTCTATAGCTTGCTTTATCTTTATTACATCTTCTTTTTTAGATAATATATCTACTACATTTAACTTATCTTCAAGATTAAGTTTTACTATATCTTGATTATTTTGTCTTTGTTTATATTCTCTGCTTTTAAAATAATCTTTTGTACTATTTACTGTTATCTTTAATATCCAGCTTTTAAAGTTTCCTTTATCCTCATTGTATTTTTGAATATTTTTCATCATCTTTATAAATACTTCTTGGGTAATATCATAGGATATATTATAATCAGATGTATTTCTATATATAAAACTATGTACTAAGTCATAATGCCTTTTAACTAATATTTCCATAGCACTTTCATTTTCCTTAAGTACCTCTGTGACTAATTGTTCATCTGTTTGCGCCAACCTTATCCCCTCCTCTCACTTATTATAACGAAGTAATTTAACAAAAGGTTTTATTAAATTTATAAACTTTAAAATAATTTCACTTTGTAATTAAATAGTGAATAAGATTCTCCCTTTATATTAAAAGAAAAAAGAGTTAATAAGATAATTATAGTTTTAGTTGTGGTAAAATATTTAGATAGGCAAAATATTTTGCCATAAATTTTAGATAAGAAGGGTTAGATATGGAAAAAATAGGGTTAATATTAGAGGGCGGCGGTATGAGGGGTATTTATACTGCTGGAGTACTAGATTTTTTTATAGAAAAAAATATAGAGGTTGATATCGTAATCGGGGTTTCTGCTGGGAGTTGCCATGCTGCATCTTATTTATCAAAACAATTTAAGCGAGCTTTTAATGCAACTGTTGATTATTTAGATGATAAGAACTATTTAAGCTTACGTAATTTTATAAAAACAGGTTCTATATTTGGTATGGATTTTATGTTTAATAAAATACCAAATGAATTAAATATTTTTGATTATGATACTTTTAATAAATCTAAATCGAAATTTATTGCAGTGGCTACAAATTGTGAAACTGGAGAGCCTGAATACTTTGAGTTAAAAGATATGAATAAGGATATTATATATTTACAGGCCTCCTGTTCTATTCCAATGTTTTCAAATATCGTAGAAATTGATAATTATAAATTAGTCGATGGCGGAGTCTCCGATTCTATTCCAATAGAATATGCTATAAATAATGATTGTAAAAAAAATATCGTTGTATTAACAAGAGATGAAAATTACATAAAGAGTAAAGTTAAGTTTTCTAATCTTATAAAAAGAAAGTATAAAAAATTTCCAAAGCTTGTAGATGCTATTGAAAGCAGGCATTTAAATTATAATAAAAGCTTGGATTTAGTAAATGAATTATCTGAAGATGGTAATGCTATTGTAATTAGGCCTAAAAATCCTGTTAAGATTAGCCAAGTCGAAAAGAATAAAACTAAGCTTACTGCTTTATATAATGAAGGCTATAATGATGCAAAAGAAGCTTATGAAGATATATTAAATTTTATAAAAAATAGTTCTTATTAATTAATATAAAAAGGCATTACCATTTTATAATGATAATGCCTTTTTATTATTTTATTTCATTTGTAATTCTTCTATAAAGTAATTTAACTGCCATATTACAGATTTTACTTCCTTATCTGTTTTATTTTTGTCTTCTATACACTCTTTTGCTAATTTTTTACCATGTTCAAAATTACTCCATCTTGCTTCAATATGAGTTGTTGCTCCTATCATATCTTTAGTAATAGTTTGGGCATGTTCTAATAATTTTTTAAGTTCTTTTATTTCTTCACTTTCAATTCCTTCTCCATTAGGATTTGCAAAATGAAGTTTAGCTCCACCCCACGATGCATGGTCTGAACCAATTCCATTTTTACCATCAGTTACTACAAGTTTTAACTCTTTAGCTGAATTTATATCAACTTCTACATATTTTTGAGGGTCTGTAGAGTTCATAAGTCCGCTATCAAATTTCTTAGTTCCATCTACATATACTTCAAAGCTTACTGAACCAACTGTTCCAAACATTTGTCTATCTAAACCTACATATGAACTAAAGTATGCGTAGTCTTTATCCGTTAAATCATATGTTATAGTTGAAGTTGCATGTGCTCCTATACCTCTTTCATAAACTACTTCTGCTCCATTTTCATCTGTTAACCTTAAAGCTTTATCACTTATTGATTTATCTTTATTTGGAGCTTTATAACTATTTTGAGTAGATTTCCAATCATAATCACTTAAATATTTATAATCATTCATGTTTACTACTGCTACAGTTCGAGTTTTAGTAATTTCGTTACCATCACTATCAGTTACTTTATATGTTATAGGATATTTACCTGGTTTATTAAAATTAACTTTACCACTTACTTCAACTTTTGAAGTTATATCTCCATCTTCTGCATCTAGTGCAATATAACTTTCATTTAAATCTATTTTTTCACCTAATTTAGTTGCAACTGATTTTGGTATAATTAATTTTGGCTTAGAGTTTGTAGTATATAACTTAGTATCTGCCCATGAAGAAAAATCTCCAAGTCCTCCATCTCCTGCATCATTTGCTACTAATTTTAACTCTTTTACTCCAGATACAGGTATATTTACAAATTCAGCTTTACTATCTTTTCTTATTATATCTGAAGTATATACTTCTTTTCCGTCTGCAAATATTTTAAATATTATACTTGTTCTATTGTCATTATAGTTTTTGTCTGTACCTAGATATGTTGTAAAATTAGTGTAATTTCCATCTAAGTTATACACTATCTCTGCATTTGTGGCTGCTCCTATACCTTTATCAAACTCTTTTATTTCTCCATTTACATTAAGCTTTATTTTATTACGTGTATTTACTGCAAAATCTTTATTTACAGTTTTCCATCCAGATACTGCTGATTTCCAATTAATATCACTTATGTATTTATCTTCACTATAAACTACAACTTTTCTTTCTTTTGTTACTATGTTTTTATCACTATCTGTTACTTTATAAGTTATAGTATATTCTCCAGCTTTATTTGTAGTAAATCCACTACTATTAACTTCAACTTTATTAGCTATATTTCCATCTTCTTGGTCATTTGCAACTACACCTGACATTAAATCAAATTCACTATTTAATTTAACAAGAGTAGTTTCTTCAACTTTTAAAGTTGGGAATTTTGCTTTTATTACTTCTTCAGCTTTATTTAAATCACTTTCAAATAATTTAAATGCAGGATGATTTTTAACTTCTTCTCTTAAAGCTGATACTTTTTCTAATGTATTATATTTTTCTGTTACCTCAGTTTTACTATTATCAGTAAATAAATCATTAGTTACTTTATCTGATAAAGTATCTTTTTTATAAAATGATACTTCACTTAAACTTGCCCAACCTTGGTTAGCTTCAATAAATTTGAATTTAACTCTTCTTACATTATTTTTAGATATTTTAAATTCTACAACATCAGTATTACTTCCAGTATATTCACCTTTTCCTGTTAATACAAAGTCCTCTCCTTGTGCCTCATCTGAAACATATATTTCAAATTTTCTAGCAAATCCTTTACCACCAGCATCCCTTCTAGCTGAATATGCCATTTTATCTATATCAGTACTTTCTCCTAAGTCAAATATAACTTCATTATTAAATGAGCTACTATTTGCTTTTCCTGTTTCCCAATGAGTATTTATTCTATTATCTATAGCCTTTGATATAACACTGCTACCATAATTTCCACCATTGTTACTTACAGCTTTTACTGGTAATTTAAATTCTTCATTATATTCAGCTAAATTATCAAATTGTCCAAACTTAGATTTATTAACTGATAATTCTTCATATATAGTTATATATGATCTTTTCTCTACTGAGTTTTTATCACTATCAGTTACTTTATATACAACTTCAAATCTTCCAGCTTGTCCTTCTTTATAATTGTTAGATATTATTTCTATCTTCGAAGTCAAGTTTCCATCTTCAGCGTCTTTTGCTAAAACACTATCCATAATGTCTACTTTATCCCCTAATTTATAAGATTTATCTTTAGCAATTATAACTGGCTTTGAATTATTAGTAGTTAGTTTTGGATTAGCTATTATACCATGGTCTGAACTATTTCCATTTCCACCATCATGTATTTCTATAACTAATTCTTTTACACCTTTAACATCTACATTTATATTTATCATATTATCTGCATGTTTTAAAACCGGTGTAGTAGCTAATGTTTTTCCATCACCTACTATTTTAAATGTTATACTAGATTTATCTTGTGCTTGTAAGCCCATATCAACTCCAAGTAAAGCTTCAAAATTATCATAATTTTTATCAGATAAATCATAAACTATTTTACCATTTGCATGTATTCCAAATCCTTTTTCAAATGTTTTTATATCTCCATTTACTCTACCTTTTATGTTATCATTTCTTCTTGGAGTACCATATTGAGTTTCTACAGATTTCCACTGAGTATCTGATAGATAATCATAATTACTTACTACTTCAACTGCTACAACTTTCTCTGTAGTTATACCTGCATCCTCTAAAGTATATTTAACTTCATATAAACCTTTTTTGCTAGTATCTACATTGCTTTCAAATTTAACTTTAGAAGTTAAATCTTGTCCGCTATTACTATTTCCCTTAACATAATCCATAGGATTAAATTCTTCATTTAATCTTAGCGTTAATTTATCTTGTTGAACTTTTATACTTGGAGAGAATGAGTTTATAACAACTTTATCTCCAGTTCCTAAGTTAAGGTCATAAGGTACTACTTCATACTTAGAATTTTTACTATGGTCTGTATTAGTATCTATAAAGCTATTGTTTGAAGTAAATCCTATTATTTCACCGTCTTTTACTACTTCAAATCCTAGTAAATCTGATTTAGCATTGTCTTTTATATTAAATGTTATCTTAGTTCCATTTTCAACTTGGTTTAATGAAACTTCTAATACATTCTTGTCAATAAATCCATTTCCTTTATAATTAAATTTATCATCATTTAAGTACCAAATTTTCTTACTTAATTTTGGATATTTACTAGTTTCTTTTCTAGTTTCTTCATTTACCTCAAATCCATGTCTTGCAAAGTATTCACTTAAATCTTCTCCTATTACTTCAGATGAAAATTTAATCAAGTATTGCATTTTTACATTAGTAGGATTTTCTTCCCCGAGGCTTACATTTTTTTCTCTGTATAATCTATTTAATTGTCCCCAATAACCGGGCTTGTACATTTCTAATTGCCAGTAAACTGCTAGATTCTCAAAGAATCCACCTTCAGTATATTTATTAGAATTTTCACTTAATATATTTTTGTAAACATGAGATTCATATGGTATTCTCTTATCTAATTTATTATAGTATCCAGACATATACATCGGTAGCATATTGTTTGTTACTTCACCAAATACTCTTGCTCCTACATCCATTCTATGTCCTATTTCATGAGTTAATCCCCAAGATCCACCTCTATCTTCAAATGGAACTAATAAACTTGCCATCACATCACCTTGGACACCTATATGTCCTGATGCTGCATACATATATCCAAATGGTTGAGCAAGTCTTACATTATCTCTTATATATTTAGGATCATTTTTTATGCTACTTCCATCTAAAGCATAGTATTTAAATAATTCTTTCATATGAGTATTATAAGATTTTATAGTATCTAAAGGATTTATACCTTGTTCTATATAAGCTTTATATGCGCCTGTTGCAGTACCTGTCCAGAATATATGATCACTTACAAATTCAAATGTATCTATTACTTCTCTATCTAATACATTAGGATTTTTCTTTTTATCTTCATCAATTTTCTTTTTATATTCTATTAAGAACTTTTTAAATTCTTCTATATTAGTATCCTTTGTAACAATTGGGAACTTTTCTCCTCCAACAAATCTTATTACTGGTGCCTTAGGTTGTTGTTCTGGTGTATAAGGATTTACAATATATATTGGTCCACCTTTAGTTACATCATGTTTATAAGCATCATTTTTTGGTATTTCTGGTACAGTTATCTCATTTTTACCTGGATGAAGGCTTAACGTTCTCCCCCAAGATGACCAGCTTCCCTCTTGTTGTGAGAAGAATATTTGAGGTAGAGGTTTATTAGGATCTGCATCTACATAAACAGTTATTTTTTCACCTGGCTTTGCTAAAACTCCTGTTGGTTGATTATTATTTCCAAATCCAAATTTTAAATTCTTGTCTGCATGTTGTACCATATCTCCATGTTGTTCTGCTACTACTACTTTTGTAGTTTCCAAGCTTCCTTGAACTATATCTTTTGCAGTATTTATATCTGCTTTAAATAATTCTTCTAATGGATGTCCTTTTACTTCATTTTCTAACACACTTAATTTTTCTAATGTGTTGAAGTTCTCTGATACTTCATTCATTAATCCATTTGTAAATAAAGATTTCATTTTATCATAAACTTTGTCTTCTTTATATAATCTCAAGTCTCCTAATGAGGCCCAGCTGTCTTGCACATTATCAAATACAAACTTTAATCTTTTTACTTTCGTTGAATTAAATTGTACTTCTAATAAATCACTTGTAACTGTATATTCTCCAGTAGTTATCTTACTAAAGTTATCTCCCTTTGTTGTTGGTGAAACATATATACTAAAGTTTTTAGCAAATCCTTTACCACCATTTCTACTTTTATATACAACTCTATTTAAAACTTGAGCTTCTTCTAAAGTTAAATTCACTTCATTTTTAAATGAATCAGAATTTGGTCTACCTGTTTCCCAGTGCGTATTTACATCTTCATCAATTGCAAATTTTAGTGCTGATCCTCCGTATTGACCACCGTTATTCGATATATTTGCTATTTTTTCACTACCTATTCTAAACTCTTTATCATACTCATTTATATGAGGCGTATAAAAAGGTGTAAATTTGCTTATACTTGCATTAGTAGATATTACTTCTCCTTGTCCTACTAACTCTATAGCATTTAATAAATTCTCTTTATAATCTTCATAAAATGGATGGTTTTTAGCTTCTTCTTCTAATGCTTTTATTTTTTCAGCCGTATTAAATTCATCACTAACTGCACTCATAGTAGAATCTTTAAATAATCTATCCATTTTTTCGCCTAATTCATCTTGAGTGTATAGTCCAAACTCAGCTGCACAAGCCCAGTTTTCATATCCCTTTTTAAATACAAACTTAACTCTTTTAAACTCTGTTGGATTAAATCTTATCTCTATAGAATCTTGAGTTATTTGTGATGTTCCACTAGATACTAACTCAAAAGTATCTCCTTTAGATGTTGTTGAAGCATATATATCAAATGCCTCAGCAAATCCTCTATTTGAACCACGAGGTGCAGTGTACACTATTCGATTTAATGTAGTTAATTCACTTAATTCCATTACAACTTCATTTGTAAAACTTGAAGAATTTTGTTTTGCTGAATGCCATTTAGTCTGTGGATTTCCATCTATTGCTCTAGCTATTGCATTTTCTGCATAGTTACCGCCATTAGCAGTTATCGATACTATCTTATTAGAAGGTAGTTTGTAAATTTCATTATATGCTGGAAGTAAATCACTGTTTATATCTTTAAACTTAGATACTTTTGCATCCGTATAATTAACTTCTTTCTTATCAACAATTAACTTAGCATTTTCTATATCTTCTTTAAAGTCTTCATATAATGGATGATTTTTAACTTCTTCTTCTAAAGCATTTATTTTTTCTATATTATTAAATTCTTCGCTAACTTGATTTTTAGAGCTATTTGTAAATAAGTTTTTCATTTTATCACTTATTTCATCTGCTTTATAAAACATAAATTCTGATGCTGATGCCCAATCTTGATTAGCTTTTTTATATTTAAATTTTATTCTTTTAAATTCAGTTGAGTTAAACTTAATTTCAACCATGTCCCCAGTAGATCCTTTATACTCTCCACTAGTTACTAGTCTAAAGTCATCTCCTTCATTTGTGAGAGAAGTATATATTTCTACTTCTTGAGCAAAACCTTTCCCCTTTGCTGATGCTTGTCTTGCCGCATATACGATTCTGTTTAAGTTAGTCATTTCATTTAACTCAACTACTACTTCATTTGTGAATTCTGAGCTGTTTGGCTTTCCAGTTTCCCAGTGTGTGTTTAGATTTCCATCTATAGATTTCTCGATGTTGTCACTTCCATATTTTCCACCGTTGTTAGTTATAGATTTTATGTTTGAGTTGTCCATTTTGAATACTTCATTATAAGAATTTAATTTATCATTATTATATAAATCAAATTTACTTATATTAGCTTGATTAACTTCATTTTCAGATGAGATTTCTAATTTTGAAGTGTTGTTATTTGGTATCTCATTTGCTAAAACTTCTACTGTTGTAGCTGAGAAATTAGTGATTATTGCTGCCATAGTTACGGCTGCTATTTTTTTTCTGTGCATACTCATACCTCCTGATTAGTTTTATAACCCTCAGAAGTACATTAAAAAAGCTACTCAAAAGAGTAGCCTTGTATATACCTAATAAATTTAATATTTTGCACAATAAATACAAGTAATAATATTAATTAACTAAGCTTAAAACAAAAAGTATAATGTACTCTTTGGCAACTGGCTGACATAGTTATAAACCTTAGTCCCTATAGCTTTGCGTCCCTAGATTTCCCTAGGTTTGCCTATTTAATTTTATTTATTTCACTTTAAAATATTACCATTATTTGTCAAATAATTCAATATATTTTTTATTTAATATAAATTAAAACATTATAAATATTTAATTCAGAAACTTTACACAAAATATACTTTTGATTTCATGTACATTTTTGAAAAAACCGTATCACTTAATTGTGATACGGTTCTTATATTTATGCTAAATTTTTATTTTAAAGCATTTGAGATTTCAGTAAATATTACACCTAATCCATATGCTCCTGCATCTGGATGTCCTAAACTTCTATCCCCTACTGTACCTGCTCTACCCATACGTGCTACTATTTGTTCAGTTGCTTTAGCTCCTTCTACAGCTGCTATTGCGCCTTTTTCAAAGGCATCTTTGAAATTAACACCTTCTTTTGCACTATTTGATAAAGAGTCAGCACAAGGAACTAACGCATCTATAAGAGTCTTATCTCCAACTACTGCTCCACGTCCAAATGAACGCTCTCCTGTTGTTTGTATTCCCTTAACTGCTGATTGTATCATTTGTGCAAAGTCAGAAATGTTTAATTCATTTTTTTCTAAAACTTCTTTACCTGCTGCTCTAAATGCAGATCCCCATATTGGTCCAGATGCTCCACCACAGTATTCCATAATTACCATAGAACAAGCGTCTAAGAATTTTCCTATCGTTAAACTATCTTGAGATATTATTTCTTTCCATTCTCTCTTTAATTGCTTAAATCCTTTAGCAACACTCATACCAAAGTCTCCATCTCCAGCAAAAGAGTCTAGTTCACAAAATGGAACTTCATTTTCTATAATAACTTCACTCATTTTATCTACTATGTAAATCATATTATTTAAAGTTATTTTTTCATCAACTATATTTGAGTATTCTTCATTAGTCTCTACTTTAAAAGAATTTGTTTCTGGTTCATCATTGTTTTCATCTATATCTGTATATTCTACTGCATCAACATGTCCATTAACCTTAAATGCAGGAGTATCACTTTCTTCTATTAATAACTGTTTTAACTGATCATCTAGCTTCATTATTGATACTGAAGCTCCTGCCATATCTATACTTGTCATATAGTTTCCTACAAAAGTTCTGTAGATTTTTATATTTCTTGCTGCCAACTCACGAGTAACAGAGTTATTAAATAAGTATAATTCTTGTAGTGGTGTAGCTCCAAATCCGTTTATTAATAAAGCTACCTCTTCTTGTCCATCTTCTATTTTCATATCTTTTAATATAGATTCTACTATTCTTTTAGCTAGTTCATCTGCTGTAGTCATTTTTTCTCTTTTTATACCTGGTTCTCCATGTATACCTACACCAAACTCTAATTCATCATCAGCTATATCAAATGTAGGAGTTCCTTTTGCAGGTACTGTACAAGATGTTAAACCAAAACCTAAACTTCTAACATTATCTATTGCCTTTTGAGCTACTTCTTTTACTTCTTCTAAAGATTTACCCGTCTCGGCTGCTGCTCCCGCTATTTTATGTACAAGTACTGTCCCTGCAACTCCACGACGTCCTACTGTATATAAACTATCTTCAACAGCTATATCATCGTCAACTTTAACATAGTCAACTTTTATTCCATCCTCGCTAGCTAAGTAAGCTGCATTTTTGAAGTTCATCATATCTCCACTGTAGTTTTTGATTATTAGTAGAGTTCCTTTTTCGCTAGCTGTAGCTTTAATTGCTTGGTATATTTGTATTTGAGATGGAGAAGCAAATACATCTCCACATACTGCTGCATCTAACATTCCTTTTCCTATAAATCCTGCATGTGCTGGTTCATGTCCACTTCCACCACCACTTATTAAACTAACTTTATTTTTATTTATATCTTTTTTCTTCATTACTTTATATTTTTTAACAAACTCTAGTTCTGGATGAGCCATAGCTATACCATTACACATCTCCATAACTACAGTTTCTGGCTTATTAATTATCTTTTTCATATGCTCCACCCCTTTAGGTCTCTAAGTTTAAATTTCTATTATAATTATATACCTTTTTTATTTTATAATTATATACTTTTCTTTATTTTATAATTTTTTCCTAATTGATCAGCTGTAATAATTGCTGCTGCAACAGATTCAATGCTTATTGGGAATGGCATAGAATGTACTGATTCTTCTGGTATACAAGATTTTTGAGCTACTTCCATAAGTTCTTCATCAGTTATTGTATCTACTCCTATATCTGATAAGCAAACAGGAAGTCCTACTTCTAAACAGAAATCTAAAACTTGATTTATTTCACTTTCAGGTGCATTTTCAAGTACTAATTGTGCTAATGTACCAAAAGCAACTTTTTCACCATGGAAGTATTTGTGTGTTCCTTCTAATATAGTTAATCCATCGTGTATTGCATGAGCTGCAGCTAATCCTCCACTTTCAAATCCAAGACCTGATAATAAAATATTTGCTTCTATAATATTTTCAAGTGCTGGAGTTACTAAGTTACAATCTGAAGAAACCTTTGCTTTTGCTCCATCACTTAAAAGAGTTTCATAGCATAATTTCGCAAGTGCTAAAGCAGTGTTAGTTCCTTTAGCAGGACCACATAATCCTTCTCTTACTCCACAAGGTAGACCTGCATTTACATTTGAGTAAGAATTTGCAGTTGCTCTTGCTTCAAAATACGTAGATAATGCATCACCCATTCCTGATACTAAGAAACGAGTAGGAGCTTTAGCTATTACTGTTGTATCAATAAGTACTACACTTGGGCTTTGTTTAAAATATGCATAATCATCAAATGATCCATCTGGAGTATATAATACTGCTGAATGACTTGTTGGTGCATCTGTTGCTGCTATAGTAGGAACTATTATTAAAGCTTCCCCTTCTGCTACACATTTAGCTGTATCTATTGCTTTACCTCCACCAAGACCGATAGTACAAGAACAATTATTTTCTTTAGCTATTTCTTGTAATCTTGCTACCTCTTGTCTTGAGCACTCTCCTGTAAATCCACTTTCTACAAACTTTATTTCAAATTTTTTAGCTGTAGAATCTAATTTCTCCTTAACACGAGCTACATCATCTGGGTGAGCTATTAATAGTGCAGATTCTCCAAAAGTTTTTACAAAGTAACCTAAGTTTAATAATTCATCTTCCCCTTGAACGTATTTTGTTGGACATATAAATGCTTTTCTCATGTAAATCTACCTCCATTTATTTTTTAATTTATTTGTTTTCTTTAATCTTAAATATATTATAATACCGTTTTCCTTTTTATACATTAGACTCTTATGTCATAATATTACAATTTAAAATCGTAATTTTCTTACCTGAAATAGTAAAATTGTAATATTACTACTTTCCGTTAACATCTTAACCATCTTTTCCTATTATAAAAAAACTAAGGCTATAGTTTAAAGTCTAAACCATAGCCTTAGTTTTTATGTATTTTTAATTGTTTTTATAATATTTTCTATAAACAGAAGGGGTTACTCCCTCATATTTTTTGAATATCTTAATAAAATATCCAGCTTCATTAAATCCAAGTTCTTCACTAATTTCATTAACAGGTATATCAGTTTTTTCTAACATTTCCTTAGCCCATTTAATTTTAAGGCTTGATAGATAACTTGAAAAACTTTGACCAATTTCTTTTGAAAATAATCTACTAAAATAACTTGTACTTATATGGCAAATTTTTGCTAAAGTTTCCACAGAAATATTTTCGCTTTTATTTTTATAAATATAATCAATTGCAGGCTTTAAGGTATTACTTACAGATGCATTTAATTTTTCAGAAGTTTCATCAACTACATAAGCATCCACCATTGCATTTGATAGTTCTTTTTTTATATTCTCTATATTTTTTATAGTATACCCTTCAAATATGCTTGAATCAATTTGACCTTCATTTCTCATTGTATCTTTATACATTTCTAAAATCAAATTTTTATCTAATGCTTCTTCTACTAAATAGCTGCATAATGAAAATAGCATATTAGCAATATTTTTTACTTCTTCGTAAGATAATTCTGGTAATGATTCATAATAATCTCTAAATTCATCAAGAGTTTTATCTGTTAAGTTTTGATCTGATGCTGTCAGTATCTTTTCTAATTCCTCACTTGTATTAGAATCAGATAACTTTACTTGACCTGCCATAATCGCCCCCATGTATCTTCCATATATAATAATGGGTATTGCAACATCCACTATATTATAATGGCATAAGTATATATAAGGTTCATTTAAACGAACAGCTTCTAGTCCGCCCCTTGAATCACACTTTTGGCAGTATTTTACCATCTGAGGATGAGATCTTACCCTCTCGCAGAATTTTTGACATCCACTATGATTAGTAACTGGATTACCCTTATAATCAACCGTAATAACTGCCATTTTTGTAACTAGTGAAATGTTGTCTTGTAGCTTTTGCCATTTCTTAAAATCTATTACCTTGTCTAAGTTTAAGTTATCTCTTTTTATCATTGCAACTCTCCTAAACCTAATTTGTTGTGTGTCTTTATTATATATCAAAAAACGACTCTGCTAAAATGGTTATTTAACAATTTATTAAATTAGTATACTTAATTAATTTATTGCATATAATTAAATCAAAGCATACTAGGGTTCCGTATATTATATAAATATAGTCTGGTCCAAGGGTAAGCTCACAGATTTACTGTGTTCACGGAGGGATAAAAGCCTGGGAGATATTTAATATCTTCTGGGCTTTTTTTATTTTTATTTTTAGGAGGATATACAAATGCTATCGTTATTACTGCTTACTGTTACGACTAGTGCTGCTGATAGTCTAAACCCTGTTGGAATTGCTCAACAATTTATTCTTCAAGGGCTAGTTAAGAAAAAACATCATATATGGGCATATATAATTTCTATTGCAATAACTAATTTTACCGGCGGGTTAATTGTTTATTTTGGGGCTGGTGCATTTATAAAAAAATATATGAACTCTCTTTTAGATAAATACTCTAATATTATATATATTAGCGAATTTATATTAGGTCTTTTAGTTTTAATGTCAGTCGTTTTTTTAATAATGAAAATCTATGTTAATAAACTTAAGGATGAAATTCTTATTTTAAAGGGTTTATCTTCTGATGATAATAATAATTCATTTTTTAAGATAAAGTCTGTTGACCCAATATCTCTTTCTATTTTTGGGGTATTAGCAACATTTATGGAATTGACTACTGCCTTACCCTACTTTGCATTTTTGGCTATATTACTTACTTATACTCTTCCTATTTGGGTAGTTATATCAATTTTAATAATATATAATATTATTTACTCAGCACCTTTAATCATCTTATATTTCTTATATGTAAAGTGTCAGAGTAAATTTGATGAATTGTATGTTTTTCTAAAGAATAAGGTAGATAAATATGCTGCAATTCTTTCACCAATTTTAATAGGAGCTGTTGGAGTATTACTTATCTTTCATAGCTTAAATTCTTTAATTACATTATAGTAGTACCTTTATACTCTTAAATGAATAATATTATAAATATATAATAAAAAGTGGTAAGTTTTAAATCTAAACTTGCCACTTTTTTCTTAAAATATTCATTTAAGTTTGGAGGATAAAAGTATGAAAAAGATATTTCCTAATATTTTTCATAAATCAATATCTCAAAATAATAATGTAGTTAGTATAAAATTAAAATCAATTACATCAAGGCAATTTCCTTATGAAATTGAAGTTATAGCTGAAAAATTATATGTACCATGGGCCATAGATATAAGTACTGAAGGAAATATATATTTTACTGAAAGGTATGGGTCAGTTAGAATTATTGAAAATGGTAAACTTAATCCACAACCACTCATCACATTTAGCTCACCTTTTGTAAGTCAGGGTGAAGGTGGTTTGATGGGTATCGCCCTAGACCCAAACTTTTTACAAAATCATTATATTTATGTTATGCATTCATATGCAGAAGGAAATCGAATATATAACCGTGTTATCAGATTGGTTGAAAG
This sequence comes from Faecalimicrobium dakarense, assembly GCF_000499525.1. Classification (GTDB taxonomy): domain Bacteria; phylum Bacillota; class Clostridia; order Peptostreptococcales; family Peptostreptococcaceae; genus Faecalimicrobium; species Faecalimicrobium dakarense. The sequence continues at coordinate 15,576 of NZ_HG529316.1, forward strand.
TAATAATAAGGCATTCATTGACAAAGTTCTTATAGATAAAATCCCTGGAGGACAAATTCATAATGGCGGAAGGATAAAAATAGGTCCAGATAAAAAATTATATATAACAACTGGAGATGCAGGTGACTCTGCACTTTCGCAAGACCTTAATAGTACAGCTGGAAAAATACTAAGAATAGAGTTAGACGGGAGTATTCCTAAAGATAATCCTTTTACTAATTCACCTATTTTTAGCTTAGGTCATAGAAACCCTCAAGGCTTAGCATGGAATTTTGAAAATGTGTTGTATGAATCAGAACATGGACAGTCAGCACACGATGAAATAAACATAATACACCCAGGGGCTAATTATGGATGGCCTCTTGTTCAAGGAGATGAGGATTCAACAGAAATTATAGTACAAAAACCTTTAATACACAGTGGCGAAGATACATGGGCACCATCTGGTATTGCATTTGTAAGTCAAGGACCATGGAAGGGAAAATTATTAGTTACTAATTTACGCGGACAGCAATTGCTTTCTATATCATTAAATGGAAAAGGAACTGTAGTAAAGAATGTAGAATCATGGTTAAAAAATGATTATGGACGTTTACGTGAAGTTGTTCAAGCTAAAGATGGGTCAATTTATATTGCAACAAGTAATAGAGATGGAAGGGGTAATCCTGATATATCTGATGATAGAATTATCCGTCTAATTCCTAAATAATATAATAAAAGGAGGAAATACTCCCTCCTTTTTAATTTTTATCTACAAACAAGGTTCCATCGCTTTGAACTTCTGCATAAAAAACATCTTTTATAGAGTTTATATTATGATGTTTAAGTTGTTTTTTTAGCCATTCTTCATTTAAGTTTAACTCTTTTAAATTATGATTTATTATTTTACCATCAACAATTATCTCAGAAGGAATATAATTAATTGTGTTTGTATTTATTTTCATATCTGCTTTTGTTATTTCCTGTTGTTGTGGCTTTTTCAATACACTTAATGCACCATCTGGTTCTAATATTGCGTAATCTACTTCTGTAATAGAAAATATATTTTGCTTTCTAAGTAACATTGACAAGTCATCCATATTAAGTCGATTTGATTTAAGTGAATGTTTTATAATCTTTCCTTTTTTTATTAGTATAGTCGGTTGACCGTCAATTATAACTCTTAGAGTTCCTGATTTTAAGCCTATATATCCTGTTAATCCAGTCAGCATACACAACCAAATCAAACCTATAAATTCATCTATAAATGGTTTATTTAATTCACTAATTATATTTGCTGCAATAGACCCCATTGTAATTCCAGTGATGTAGTTAAAAAATGTTAAGTGACTCATTTGTTTCTTTCCTAGCATTCTTGTTGAAACCAATAAAACTATAAATACTAAAGTTGTTCTAAGTAATATATTTGTAATTCCTAGATGCACTTTTAGCACCTCCTACACCTATATTTACCTAAATCATTGTGCTTATTCACACAAATAATAATAGATATAATAAAAATTTATAATTTTATCATTGGTAATTTTTTCTATATTCCATATTGATTTAAGTGTATAATAAATTTAACTTCTATATTCTATACAATCAAATATATTTAACTACTGGCATATTATACTTTGTGCTACAATTTCAAATAAAAGGAGGTTTTCATGAAAATACTTGAGTTAAAAAACCTAGAAAAAAGTTACAATGAGAATACTGTTGTAAATAAAATCAATCTTTCCATAGATAAAGGGGTAATTTATGGATTACTTGGTCCTAATGGTGCAGGAAAAAGTACTACTATTAACATGATAACAGGGTTAATAACTCCAAATGATGGGGAAATAATCTATGAAGAAAATGAAGCTAAAATTTCTAAGTGGAAAAGAAATATCGGTTTAGTACCACAAGATTTTGCTCTTTACTGGGATTTAACAGCTGAAGAGAATGTAAAATTTTTCTGTTCATTGTATGGATTTAAAGGAAATGATCTTAAAGAAAGAGTTAATAAAGCATTAGAATTTGTGGGGTTAGTAGATGTTAGAAAAAAAAGAGCATCTACATTTTCTGGTGGTATGAAAAGAAGATTAAATATAGCATGTGCAATAGCTCACAGCCCTAAATTAATAATAATGGATGAGCCTACAGTAGGAATAGATCCTCAATCTAGAAATCATATATTAGAATCAGTAAAAAAATTAAAAGAATCTAATGCTACAGTAATATACACGTCTCACTACATGGAAGAAATTGAGGAAATCTGTGATACTATAGCTATTATTGATCATGGTAATGTAATAGCTATGGGAAGTAGCGATGAACTAAAAAAAGCTCACGCTAGTAAAGACATATATACTATTGAATTAAATGAAGACGCTTCTAAAATCGAATCAATAATTAAAGATATCAAAGGTGTTTATAAAGTTAAATCAAGTGGAAATACATTAAAATGCTATTATGAAAATAACAAAAAAATAATAGAAGATTTAGTAACTAGTATTACTGAAGAAGGCTTTATAATAACTAATATAAAAAGTGAAGTTCCAAGTTTAGAGACTGTATTCCTTGAATTAACAGGAAAATCTCTTAGGGATTAGGAGGTAAAGTTATGTTCATTTCAATGGTAATAAAGGAACTTAAGCTTTTTTCTAGAAATAAAGGTTCTTTAGTTATGATGTTTGCTTTTCCTATCATCCTTATAACAATTCTTGGAGTTGCACTAGAAAATATGATCGGTGGAGATATTAACATTTTTGATGACAGCAAGGTTCTCTACATTATAGAAGATAGTAAATATGAAGATGGATTTAAAGGTTTTAAAGAAACTATGGAAGATGAATTTGAAGGATTAATATTTGAGGAAACTAAAAATATTGAAGAAAGTAAAAAATTAGTTTTAGATAATAAAGCAATGTGTTTTATAAGTGTTAACAAGGATGGTTATAGCTATTTTAGAAATGAAAACAGAGAGTATCAAAATTCTAAAATATTTAGAAGTATATTTGAAGGAGTTATTGATAAATATGCACTAGTTGATGTTGTTATGAAAAATGATCCTACAATTATAAGTAGCATTACTAAAGATGAGGCTAATAAATATACTGATGAAATATCTGTGGGTAATAGAGCTATAACTTCAATAGATTATTATACCTTCGCAGAACTTGCACTAATTATACTTTATGTTTCTGCTATAGTTGGAGAATCTGTTGTTAATGAAAAAGAATTAGGCACTTTTAATAGAATAAGCCTTTCAAATACAAGTACCTTAAAGTTAATTCTGTCAAAAATGACTTTAGGACTAATAATCGTAGCTATTCAAATTTTAGTGGTTTATTTTTATTCTACAATAGTTTTAAAAGCACATTGGGGAGATAATTTGTTGTTTATGATATTTAACCTACTATGTTTAGGAGTATTCTCTTCAGTATTAGGTGTAGTAGTTGGTATGATAATTAAAGATGGAAAAACTTTAAATGGAATACTTAATGTAGTAATAGTTATAATGTGTTTATTTGGAGGATGCTATACTCCTTTATCTATGGTAAAATCAATACCTGTTTTAGGAGATGTTGCTATAGTTAGTCCAGTTTATTGGATAAATTCTTCTTTAATAAGCTTAAGTACTGGTGTTGTTGATACTTATTCTAAAGTAGCTATTTCTATAACTTTAGGTTTATCGGTTATTCTTGTAGGTATTTACTTAATCTATTCTAAAATAAAAAGGAGGGATAATCTTGTTTAATATAATTAAAAATACTTTTAGACTACTTTTTAGAAGACCTTCCTTAATATGTGGATTAATTATAATTCCAGCAGTTGTAACCATGGCTTTTAGTTATATTTTAGGCTCAGAAGTTAAGTTTTCTGTAGGTTTAATAAATAAAGATAATGGTATTGTTTCAAATACTATTATAGAAGAATTAAAAAAAGAGGATAACTTTGTTATAAAAGAGTTAAAGGAAGATGAAGTAGATAGTGCGGTCGTCGGCAAAGAAGTAGAACTTGCTCTTGTCTTTGAAAAAGACTTTAGTAATAATATTTTAGCTGGTAATTTAGATAGTGTAAAAATTAAATCTATTGGTGAATCAGAAGTAAAAGCTACAATAGAAACTCTACTTTCTCAAGAAGTGTCTACTCTAAAAACATTTGGACTTATTGCAAAAGGCGATAAGAATAAGTTTGAAGATTTACTAAAAGATTATGATAATAGTAAAATTGACTATAAGTTAAATAAAGTAAATGAAAGTAAAACTAATGTATATGCTTCTGCTGGAATACAAATTATGGTTCTTATGACATCTGCTTTTTATATTACTAGATTTGTAATTGATGATGAAAAATCTGGGACTAAGGATAGAGTTTTACTTGGAAATATATCTAAAGGAAATTATTATTTTGGAGTATTGATTCCATTTTTTATTTGTTCGGCTATAAGTTCAATATTTTATTTCTTACTATGTACTCTTCTTGGCTTTGACTTTGTTACAGATACTCCAATATACTTCTTGTATGTATTGTTTGCAATAAACTTCCTTGCTATTGGATTTAATTTATTTATAATATCATTTTCAAAAACTCCACAAGTGGCTGCAAACTTCTCTTCAATTTTTGTTACTGCAGGTAGTATGTTATCTGGGCTATTTTGGCCTTTCTCTTTAATGCCTGAACCAGTACAAAAGATTGGAAACCTAATACCTCTTAGATGGGCTGGTATTGCCTTTGAAAAAATTCAAGAAGGTGCATCTTTAGGTGATATTTCAATTTACTTATTTGGAATAGTTTTTGCCGGATTAATATGTCTTTTACTAACTGTTATTATTTCTGGTAAGAAAAAAAGTGTTAGAGTTTAATTAGTTAGTGAAATTAAAAAACCGTATCATTTAATTATGATACGGTTTAAATATATAAAATAATAAAATAGCTACAATTAATGTAAAAATAGACGTAATTAAATTTGCATCTACTGAAGCATAAAATACATAAGAACAAGCATTATCAATTGCATGAAGTAATATACATAACCAAATACTTCTTGTCTTATAAAAAAGAGGTGTCATTATAAATGATGTAGCTATACAGCTTATGGCAAAAGGTAAAAATATAAGTTTTTGTTGATGAGAGCCTACAACAAACCACATTGGAATATGCCAAATTGACCAAACACATCCAACTATTAAAGTGGCTTTTATCAGTGAAAATTTTTCTAAAAGTTTAGGAAGTAAAAAACCTCTCCATCCAATCTCTTCAAGCCCTCCACCAATAATTGCAAATGGTGTAATAAAAATAATTAAACTAAGTGGATACCTTAGCATATCTAAATCTCTGCCTTGAGTTTTAAAACTTATATATGCAGCTACCCATAATATAATTGGAGTAAAAATAGTGTATAAATACATAGTTGGTTTTTGCTTTATATTTATTATAGATTTTAAAAATAATTTAAATTCATTAGTTTTTCTATTATATCTTTTAACTGTAATAATTGCTGCAATAGATGGAGAATATCCGGCAATTCCATAAATTATCATAAAAATAGGTGTTCCGAAAGTTAATATATTAAGTTGCGTTGTTATTATTGATATTGTATAAAAGGTTATACTTATTGCTATTAATAAAGCAGTATAAAACTTCAACTCTTTATTCATATATTGCCCTCCTTTATCTACCTATATTTTTTATAATATATATATATTTATTATGCCACCACTATTAATATTACTTGCATAAAAATAAACCCTAATATATTTATATTAGAGTTTACAATAATCTTAATTTTGACTTTTTTCTTTAATCATATTTAAAAAATACTTATGGACTCTTAAATCATCAGTTAATTCAGGATGAAAAGATGTAACTAGCATATTATCTTCTTTTGCTGCTACTATTTTTTCTTTTAATGTATCATATAAATCTAGTGTTTTAAGCATATTACCATCCTCTAACTGCTAACTTCTCTTCATTTTGCAAGCTATCCACTGATACTCCACTCATAGCTTTACCTAAATCCTCTGAAATTTGTGCCAATTTTTTAGGATTATTATAATTAGTAACTGCTTTAACTATAGCCTCTGCTCTCTTCTCAGGGTCATCTGATTTAAATATACCAGAACCTACAAATACACCATCACATCCAAGTTGCATCATCAAAGCTGCATCTGCTGGAGTTGCAATTCCTCCCGCTGCAAAGTTAACTACTGGTAATTTCCCATTTTCATGAACATATTTTATTAAATCATATGGAGCTCCCATTTCCTTAGAAATATTCATAAGCTCTTCTTCTCCCATAGATACAACTTTTCTTATGTCAGACATCATAGTTCTCATATGAGTAACTGCTTCAACAACATCCCCAGTTCCTGCTTCACCTTTAGTTCTTATCATTGCGCAACCTTCGCCTACTCTTCTTAATGCTTCCCCTAGATTTCTAGCACCACATACAAATGGAACATTAAATTTTTCTTTATCAATATGATATACCTTATCAGCTGGAGTTAGTACTTCACTTTCATCTATAAAATCTATTTCTAAAGCTTCAAGTATTTGCGCTTCTACGAAATGTCCTATTCTAACCTTTGCCATTACTGGTATACTTACTGCATCTTGAATTTCTTTAATCATTTTAGGGTCTGACATTCTTGCCACCCCACCATCTTTTCTTATATCTGAAGGTACTCTCTCAAGTGCCATTACTGCACAAGCTCCTGCTTCCTGGGCAATTATTGCTTCAGCTGGATTTGTAACATCCATTATTACTCCACCCTTTAACATCTCTGCTAAATTTTTATTTAATCCATATCTGCTATTCATTTTGTTTTCCCCCTAGTTTTAATTTTTTCTTTAACAATAAAAATAGTAGTACAATTTTTCTATATTATCAATTAATACCTTACAAAACACTTATTTTTATACAATTGTATCCATACGCTTTTCAAATTCAAATAATACAATTTAGAAAATAGCTATAACTAATAAGTTAATAAAATTCATTTATATATTTTCAATTTTAAGTAATATTTTAAATGTATAGTCAAATATTGACTCACTATAAAAAACACTTTAAAATTATATATAATCGTAATGAACAATAATAAATTCTATTTATTGTTTTAATAACTAAAATGATTTTAAATAGGGGGATAATTATGAAAAAAGCTGTATTTTTTGATATAGATGGGACATTAATAGATTGGGTTAATGGATTAATTGATATTACACCTGAAGTAAAAGAGTCTATTCGCAAATTGCAAGCAGATGGTCATTATGCTTTTATTGCAACAGGTAGACCCTATGCTTTTTTAAGTGAATCTTTATTAAACTTTGGATTTGATGGATTTGTTCTTACTAATGGAGCCCATGTAAAACTTAATGACAACGTTATATATAAAGAGCCTCTTAATAAGGATTTTGTTAAGGAATTAGTTGATAATTTTGAAAAGCGTAATATTCAATACATATTACAAGGGGAAATTGACTCTTATATGAAAGAACACTGTAAGGAATTTTACTCTTTCTTTGATAATGCAAATGTATCTAGAAATTACTTAAAGAGTGATTTTAACGTTGAAGATATAGAAACTTATAAAATAGAAATGCTCTGTAAAGATAAAGAAGGTGTAAATTACTGCTTATCTTTAGGAACAGATGATTATGATTATATGCACCATGAAAAATTAGATGCCTTTGAGCTTTACTCTAAAAAAGTTACTAAAGCAACAGGAATATTAAAAGCTTTAGAACATTTGAATATTCCAATAGAAAATAGCTATGCCTTTGGAGATGGCAAAAATGATATAGAAATGTTATCTACTGTTGGATGTGGTATAGCCATGGGAAATGCTAGTGATGAAGTTAAAAGTTATGCTAAAAAAGTAACTGAAACTGTACATAATAATGGTATAGCTTTTGGTATTGAAAATTTCATATTATAAAAAATAAGCACTCTAGTTATGAACTATTTATCTAGAGTGTTTTATTTTATATCTGTCATTTAATTATTCTAATATTAATTCTTCTTGCCTTTTTAAATTTATTGTAAAAAATCTTATTAAATATAATTCCTAAAATAAGCACTAGTCCTACTACTCCCGAAAAAGGATAAACAAAGTTAACAAGTTCTCCAAATGGGAGACTTCCACCTAGAAAGCCTACAATAGCACCTATTATAGCTAACAATTTAAACTTAATAGTTCCTTCTTTAAAAAAGCTCTTACATACTGTCAATAATAAAGGTGTTGCAGTAGTATATATCTCAGCTATAAGATTTATAGAAAACATTACTCCAATAGTTTTAGAAATTTCAGTTGATAAGATTAAAGTTGGAATTTCTTGATTATAAAGATTTTGTATATTAGATAATAGCCCTAAGTTTAATATCATTGCTGCAATCATATACGCACAACCACCTAGTATTCCACCTAGAATGCAGTTTTTCTTATTAGTTGCAGTACTACCAACCTCAACTAAAAATGGTGCGACTAAAGTAATATTAAAGCTAGCATATAATATACCAGAAGTAAACCAGTTATTTGTAGCAGCTTTAATTTGAAGATCACTTAATATGTAATTAATATTTCCTAAGTTATCAAAATTTCTAATTAAAGTAATTAGTCCTATTGAAATTGAAAATATTATAATAATCGGTCCTATATTTCCTAATATATTTATAACTTTATTAATACCCATAAATACAGATATAACTACTATTAAAACTATTACTAAACTTCCTATTTTTTGATTTATTCCATAATATTGATTTATAGTAGCTCCTGCACCTGATATCATTACAACAAAAGAGGAGAACATAAGTATTATGGTAAACCATTTGAAGAACTTTCCTAAATATTCACCAAAATAGTTAATAAACATATCTGTGTTAGATTTGAATTTTTTAGAGTAACCTAGCTCTAATAATGATGCACCACAAAATGAAAAAAGAGCCATAGATATTATCCCTGTACCAATACTCATAAGACCGTGAACTGAGAAGAATTGTAGAACTTCTTGACCTGTAGCAAATCCCGAACCTATAGCAACTGATATATATGTACCTGCAAACTTTATAATTTCTTTTGCGTTTACTGAATTTTTCATTTGAATTATTTCCCCCCTTAAATAGTATTAATAAAACCTTATATAAGTGATTAGTACTTTAAAGTTTAAAAGCTAACTATTTTCTTATATTAGAAATTATATTTCTATAATTATATTTTAAACACAGTTTTTACATTAACTATATAATTATATTTTTAGCTATAGACTTTATTACAACCAATAAACTATCGATTTTGCTATAATTAAGGCTATTTTTTCATCTTCATTGATATTAATTATCATTTTTATTTACAAATAATTATTACTGTGCTATTATCTAATTAAGTTAAATAATATTACGGAGGTAGATTGATATGAATAAAGTTAATATAATATATTGGAGTGGTACAGGAAACACTGAAACAATGGCTGAAGCTATATTCTCAACTTGTAAAGATGGAGCTAAGTTATTAAGTGTTGATAAGGCTACTCTAAATGATATAGATGAAGCTGATGTATTATTTTTAGGTTGCCCTGCAATGGGAGATGAAGTTTTAGAAGAAGGTGAAATGGAGCCTTTCATGGAAAGTATAGCTTCTTTAGATAATAAAAAAGTAATACTATTTGGATCTTATGGTTGGGGAGACGGTCAATGGATGAGAGACTGGGAAGAAAAAGTTATAGGCTTAGGAGCTACTCTAGTTGAAGAAAGTGTAATGGCAAATTACGACCCAGAAAGCTCAACATTAGATTTACTTAAATCTTTAGGTGAAAAATATTCTAAATAAGCGTAGTTAAAATTCTTTCTGTTGTATTTAGTTATTTATTTACAACTTGAAAATTTAAATATTATTGTATACATACTGAAAAATCCCCTAGTAATCATTGTGATTTCTAGGGAATTTTATTTGCTTTAACTATATTTAATTACTTAGCTCATAAGTATTTTTAAAAACTTTTCCTTATTATTTAAAAAGTCTTGAGTAATTTGATAGTTCTCACTTTCTTCATACTTTACCTTAGATATTTTATCTTCTTTTATCTCATATATTATTGAATCAGGATAAGCCATAAGTATTGGTGAGTGAGTCGCTATTATAAATTGGCACCCTTCATTAACAAGTTCATTTAATCTAGTTAATACTGCCATTTGTCTTGCTGGAGATAGTGCCGCTTCTGGTTCGTCAAGAATATAAATTCCATTTCTTGAAAGCTTATTTAGAAAAATAGATAAAAATGATTCTCCATGAGATTGTTTATGTAAAGATATCCCTCCATAAGAATCTATAATAGGTCTACCCATAGTCTCTTTGTCAAGTTCATCTATATTAGATGCTACGTTGTATAAAGATTCTGCTCTTAGAAAAAATCCTTGTCTAGGTTTTTTAAATCCTTTTGTTAATGTTATGTATTCATGTAAATCTGAATGACTATCACAAGTTGAGAAATTAAAATTTTTGCTTCCACCTTCTGGATTAAATCCATAATCCACTGCTATAGCTTCTAAAAGTGTTGATTTTCCACTTCCATTTTCTCCAACTAAGAAGGTAACTTTAGGATGAAATTCTAACTTGTCTAAGTTTTTTATAACTGGTAGACAGAATGGATACTTATTTATATTCTCTATCTTATCTTTATTTAATTTTACTTCTCTAATATATTGTTTAATATTAATATCTTCCAACAGTACTCACCCCTTTTGCATTTAGTATAGCAAATTCTACCCATAGATTTTCTATACTCATATTCATCAAAAATATCTTTTGCTTATTATTTAATCATTGATATTTTCAAGTTCTAATACCTTTTTTATACAGTTATCATTTTTAAAATTTTCAGTTCGCTTACAATCTTTTATTTTAAAATCCGGAGTGGTTTTAAATTCTTCATCACATATTCCATCTTTGTCTAAATACATACCACTTGCCATCCTAACTATTAAACCACTATTTTTTAACTTAAACAACACAGGATCTAATCCTCCACCATCGCCTCCAGTAGTTTCTCCTATTAGTGTTGCAAATTTAGTCTCCTTACAAAACATAGAAAATGCCTCTGATGATGAATATATTTTTTCATCTATAAGTAAGTATATATTACCTTCAAATTTAAAATCATTATTAGCTTTTATAGTATAAGACGTATTTTCAAAATCACTAAACTTTTTTAAAGTTTCCTCTGGAGCATTCTTCGCTACATCCATTGGTAAATTTTCAATAGGTTCTAACTTTAGATTTCTTACATCGGTATATTTTTTAACTATTTCACTATTATTTCTATAGACCCTATAACCATTTATTTTAATATCATTTTTTATAAGCTTAGATACTATTCCTTGCCAATACCTATCGCTTCCTCCTAAATTTCCTCTTATATCAATAATTAAAGCTTTGTGTTTTCCTAAGGTATTAATATAATCTCCAATCATTTCTAGATCTTTATCTGTAGACCCATTTCTTGATGCCATTGATGGTAAATACATGTATCCAACCTTATCTTTAATTACATCTTCTAAAATTAACTCTTTCTTTAAAAAAATATCCTTTGATATTTTTATTTTAGGATTTATAGAATCATATCTATCTACCACTTTTTTATCATCAAGAAAATCATACCAATTATTATTAGAATATGATTTTTTAAAAAGTTCATATCGTTTTTTATTATCTATTAATTCAGTATGCCTATTACCTAATTCAGATAATATAGATGACATTTCTTCTATAAATTCTTCGTCATTTTTAGTATTTTTAATTCTTTTTAGGTATTTGTCCTTATTTCCTAGCCAATCTATATTATTACGTCTCTTATTTACATCTAGGTAAGGATATCCATTTTTTATAGCATTATATACATACTTAAAGTCCTCTACCTTTTCTCTCTTAGATAGTTGATCCTTTTTAGAATAAATGGAATTACCTAGTAAAATTACAAATATAAAAATAACTACTAAAAATAATACTTTCTTTTTCATCCAATTCACATCCTTATTATGCCAATAATCTTAAACATTGTAACATTACTTTACAAGAAAATCTAGCTTACTAAATCCTATATGTATTTAGTAAAATATAAAAAAGAAATCTGAATAGATTTCTTTTTTATATTTCAACTACATTATATTCGTATCCAATATCTTTTATAAATTTATACATATCTTCTGTTGATATAAATATAGTTTTAGTATTATCATTAGGATGAAAACTCATTAATCTCTCTGATAAAATTTCTTTATCTAGAAATACTTTAATATCCTTCTCTTTATTATTTATTAATCCAAAAATAGATACAGCTCCCGGTTGTAATGACACTTTCTCCATCAATCTCTCTGACGAACTAAAGCTAAGTTGTTTTTCACCTACAATCTCCTTGAATCTATTCATGTCTAGTTGCTTTGAATCGTCCATTATTAGTAAATAGTACGCTGTTTTTTTCTTGTTATTAAGAAATAATGATTTAGTACGAACTCCCTCCATACCTTCAATATAACTATCTGCTTCTTCTGTTGTAAAAACTGGTGGATGCTCTACAATGTCATATGTAATATTCATATTTTTTAATGTTTCATAAACTAGTTCATATTGCTCCATTTTGGACCTCCAATAACCTAATTTTTCTATAGTTTCTTATTTTTATTATAGCATTAATAGTTTTATTTTAGACATGTAGAGCTATTTTTATATAACTAGCTTCGATTGAGTTTAAATAATCATTTTCTCTTAATACCTCATATTTTTCTTTATCTGAAATAGTATCAATTTCAATATCTTTTACTTATTATTACAGATATATAATAATACTAATAGTTACTGAATGATATTTTAACTACTGGCTCCATACCTTCGTGTATAATTACTAAGTCTTTATTGTTATTACTGCAGTGTCTTATTAACTCATCTGTAAATTCTCTGCTATTAGTTATTGGCTCAAAATGCCCAGCAGGTTTTTGTATTTTCATTATATCTCACTCCCCATATAATTTTATTAGATTCAATTTGTATAGCATGTCTAATATTTATCTAAGAATTCAACCAAATTATTTCTGACTAATTTAGGTACATCTCATGTTAATGTTAATCTATCTTACAAAATATTGAGCACCCTCTTTAGTAGCGATTTAAATACATCTTATGTTAATGTTAATCTTATAATTGGATTTTCAAATATATAAAAGAGTACAAATTTAAATACATCTCATGTTAATGTTAATCAGCGTCAAAAGTAAAAATAAAACAATCAGTTAGCTAATTTAAATACACCTCATGTTAATGTTAATCTTTTAAGGATCCTCCTAATTGTTGTACATCAGTATTATTTAAATACATCTTATGTTAATGTTAATCTATTTAATAAAATTAGATTCAAGCACCCCATGAATTATTTAAATACATCTTATGTTAATGTTAATCAAATAAATCGTACTCATAACCTTTGATAGTTTTCTCATTTAAATACATCTCATGTTAATGTTAATCACCCCATTTAATACTACGTAACTTCTTAAATATTCATTTAAATACATCTCATGTTAATGTTAATCAATCCTTTTGATATTATGGATTTATTAGCAGATTTAAAATTTAAATACATCTCATGTTAATGTTAATCTAGAGCACCTAAGCTAGTAATAGTTAAGGCTACCGAATTTAAATACATCTCATGTTAATGTTAATCACTAAATTAACCTTTATTTATTAAAATTTACTCTATTTAAATACATCTCATGTTAATGTTAATCGTTAAATATGTTAGCAGCCGACCAGTTTGCAAGTAAATTTAAATACATCTCATGTTAATGTTAATCTTATTCAAAAGGAGCTTGGCACTAATAAAGAAACTTATTTAAATACATCTCATGTTAATGTTAATCAAGGATAAGACAAGTTAGACCAGATGTAGTTATAATATTTAAATACATCTCATGTTAATGTTAATCTTGCAGGTTCACCATCTATAACTCCACAGGTTTTTATTTAAATACATCTCATGTTAATGTTAATCCTGGTTTTGCTACAGCATTACCAATACTTTTCATAGTATTTAAATACATCTCATGTTAATGTTAATCTCGAAACATCTTGTCTTCTTCTATCTATCCACTCCAATTTAAATACATCTCATGTTAATGTTAATCGTCTTCAATATCTACTCTTATCTCGTTTGTCTTCTCTATTTAAATACATCTCATGTTAATGTTAATCCCACCTGAGCCAATTAAAGGTATGCAATCTGTTGGATTTAAATACATCTCATGTTAATGTTAATCTTATAGCAGAAACATCTAATATGTTAGGTATTGTATTTAAATACATCTCATGTTAATGTTAATCCTAATAAGAAGATAGTTAGAGCTACTCCACCATTCTATTTAAATACATCTCATGTTAATGTTAATCTTCTGGATATATAGAGCTTATAGCACTTTTTACTAAATTTAAATACATCTCATGTTAATGTTAATCAGTTCCTAAAAAATGGCTAGGTAAAGCTTTTATAGAATTTAAATACATCTCATGTTAATGTTAATCCCTTCGCAATTAGATAATATGCCACAATCAATGATATTTAAATACATCTCATGTTAATGTTAATCTCAATAGAAGGGGAAGAAAAATATAGTAATCTTTAATTTAAATACATCTCATGTTAATGTTAATCCAACTATCTCTAAAAGGTGACTTTGTAGAAAGACAATTTAAATACATCTCATGTTAATGTTAATCTAAAAGCTGGAACACAACTGTTAGAGTATTACCACAATTTAAATACATCTCATGTTAATGTTAATCGCAACTCAACTATTTCTTTCTGATTTTTATCCATTAATTTAAATACATCTCATGTTAATGTTAATCTTGTTGCTGGAACAACATTAACTAAAGGTTTTAAATTTAAATACATCTCATGTTAATGTTAATCCAGTTATCACCCACATTTACATTGCATTTTTGCTAATTTAAATACATCTCATGTTAATGTTAATCATAACAATTAAAAATATTCCTCAAGACCTTTTTAAATTTAAATACATCTCATGTTAATGTTAATCATAGGCGAGGACATATTTGGAAATAAGTATTTAATTTAAATACATCTCATGTTAATGTTAATCAAACACAAATAAGTGATGATATGAGTTTAGTAAATGAATTTAAATACATCTCATGTTAATGTTAATCGATAAGACTGTAGAGTATGAAGGTAAACAATATACATTTAAATACATCTCATGTTAATGTTAATCTCTTAATCCAAGTCGAGCTCCATTAGTTGGTAACATATTTAAATACATCTCATGTTAATGTTAATCATTGGTCTAAAGTAGAAAACTTACCAACTGATTCTCATTTAAATACATCTCATGTTAATGTTAATCATCTAAAGTACCTTTGAACTCTATTTCATCCATCTATTTAAATACATCTCATGTTAATGTTAATCGTAATGTATCATCTTTAATTTAAAAGGAGGTTTATAATTTAAATACATCTCATGTTAATGTTAATCTTATTCATACCTTCTTCGGTACTTTGTAATATACGTATTTAAATACATCTCATGTTAATGTTAATCCTTTAAATATACTTTTACCTCTCATAACTCTAATCAATTTAAATACATCTCATGTTAATGTTAATCAGGAATAGAAACACCTGCTTGTTTATATGCATATATTTAAATACATCTCATGTTAATGTTAATCCACTGTAAAATAGCTATTTATATAATACATTATAGTACAAAAACCTTTAATAATACTAGACTTAGCTCAGTTTATCCCAACTAAAAGTTAACAATTTTATTATCTATCTTAGTATATAGTAGTTTCAATAATTTCATCTGTCTAATATCTATCTTTACTTGGGATAAATTATATAAATTCATGGTTTATATCTTCCCCAAATTTACTCCTAGCAAATTTTCCATCTGCAAAATACTTTTCTCCATCTGCAATATAAAAAATATCTCCGATAGAATCACTATATGAGTTGGTGAACTTTCTCAACTTATAAGTAAAATAATCTACTTTTTCCATAACATTAGAAAGCTCAATTCTTTTCTTTGCATAGCTCATATCATTATTTCTAATAATATTTTTATATTCTTCCCAGACTTCACTCCCAACTAAAATTTTTCCGTTTTCTAAATTTACTACTGTATTTAAAAATACAGTATAATCCCTTAATTTATCTATTAGTCTCATCTTTTCCTTTACAAAGTCAAACTCTAATCTACCAACCTTATCTTTTAGAAAATAAGATATATTATTGTCATTACACTCACATTTACTATTTTCTATATCGGCTATAACTTTATCATAGTATACTTCGAAATCCTTATCTAAAAGTACATTTTGTATATCCTTATTCATCAATGTAAGATGGTTTTGTTTTCTAAAATCATGCTTGTATACTCCACTTGCATCATCAATATTAAAGAAAAATACCTTAGAAGCAGATTTCTTACAAGATCTATTAATTCTACCTAAAAACTGTTCTTCTGAATCTAGTATAGATATATCCTTAAACCCTATATCCATATCTATATCAACTCCAGCTTCAACAACTTGAGTTGCTACGAGTATTGCTTTTTTTTCATTTTTAACTTTACTTATTATCTTTTTTCTTTCATTTTTATTATCATCACCACTTATAAGCATTGCATCTTCAAACTCATTTTTGAGTAATTTATAAAACTCTACTGCTGAAGTCTTTTTAATAAATTCAATTAAAATTTTATTAGTATATTTACTGACATCTAAAACTTTTTCAAGCAAAGTTTCCATTGTAAAGTTATTATTACTTATCATATCAAAATTAACTTCAACTCTATCTTTAAATAACTCACTACTAAAGTACTTTTCTCTATCCTTTATTAAATAAGCACAGTTTCCATTTTCATATCCTAACTTATCTAATCTAGGTAAAGTTGCAGACATTATTATTATTTTTATATTTAAAAGTTCTGCATATTTTTCTAAAAATAGTATTATTTCTTTCCATATAGAATTTTTATAGCTTTGTATTTCGTCTAATATAACTACACTATTAGCTAAATGTATAAGTGGGTAACTCTCTTCCCTACTCGTTCCAAATAGATAATTAAAAAATCCTATATGAGTTGTTAATACTATTGGGTAATGTAAAAATTGTCTATTAAGCAATGATTTTTCATAATCAATATTTTGCTTTGAATAATCATCGCTTACAATTTTATTGTCTTCTTCTATATCCACTGTAGTTATCGGAGTTATAGAATTTATGATTGATATATCAGACTTTATATCTACAACATTTTGAAATATATCATCTACAAATGTGGTATAAGTTTGTTCTATCAAAGTATTAAAAGGAAATATATAAAATATCTTATTTAAAGATTTATTTATTTCTAAAGATTTTAAAGCTAAGTTAATGGATGTTATAGTTTTTCCACTTCCTGTAGGCGCTTCTAAATAATAAATATTTTTAGATTTTTCTTTTACTAAGTTACTTTCAGCTTCTATATTCATTTCTGTTCTTAGTCTATTTATATCATTATCTTCAAATACTTTTTCTCCATTACCAGCTAAATACTGTTTATGTTTTTCTAAGCCTTTGTATATCTTAGATGATTTATATATATCATAATACTTAGAGACATCTTCTATAATTCCAAAATCATCTACACTACTTTTATTTTGATACTCAGAGGTTGCATAAAAGTCACATGACGTTAATAATGAGAACATTAGTCTTGAATATATGTATATCTCAATATCTAAATCTTTTTTACTATGGTGTTCTTTTATATATTTTTTTAACCTATCCATAAGGTTCTCTACAGATTTTTCATTTAGTTTTATATCTACTTTATAATTTTTATATAGTTCTTTATGTGATATATGGCTATTAAATTCACTTGGTAATTTTTCAATATAGTCATTAAAACTAGTTAATATTCCATGATGCTTTGATATTACATATGAATTTACTGTAAGAAATAAAAGGAGAAGCATATTATCTTCTCCCTTTATTTTGGAATTTCTTATTTTATCAAAGTAATAATCAAAATACATTATAGAAGATAACATAGAGTGCTTTGAGTAAATCTGTGAAGTATCTTTAAACTTATTATTTTTCATTTTTATATACTGAAAGTCACTATTAATTTTACCTACATCATGCATATATATAGCATTTGAAATAAGCTCTTTAAAAATTTCTATACATTCTTTAGATGAATTATTTAATATTTTATCTTGAAATCTTTCAAAAACACTATTTATATCTTTTGTATCGCATAGTTTTATAAAGTATTTATAAACTAAATCTACATGCTCTTTTAATGTTTCTTTTTCAATGTCGTTTCTCATATGAGCATATATATATTGATTTTCAGATACGTTTTTATCTATATCAAATAATCTTATGTTTTTAAAATACATTTTTATCTCCTATATAAAATATAAGTTTAAATTATCTACACTATACACCTTACTATCAGTTATCTTAGCAACTTTCATATTTGTATAAATAAAAGTTTTTAGTATATACTGATTTGTAGATAATTCTAGTTTGTAAGGAAGCTTTTCTTGATATTTAAATTCAACTTCTTTGTCTAAATCTCCGAAATCAAAGTCATCAAATCCATCATCTTTTATAAATTCAAATTCTTCTTTTACAAATATACTATCTAATTTATTAAAATCACTAACTTCTTTTATATCTTCAATAACTTGTACATCTATTATATTAGCTACATGGTCATTTTTACCTAAGTATGGTATGTATATGAACTTTCTTTCACTAAATCTTTTTTCTATATTTTTGCATATATCACTATTATCTAAAAGAATGTATATATCCCAAGCTGGATTTTCTAGCCATTGTTCTTTTACTATTAAGTTTCCACCTTCTTCTTTAGATGCATAACCAACAGAGTTGTTAAATACTTGCACTTTTTTATTTATATATCCACCTTCATTTTTAGGAACTATTGCAAATTTTAAATCCTTTAGCTTTTCATAAAATTCAGGATAGTCATCTTCTTTATTTTGTTGATTATATCCCCCAAGTCCTAAACAGCTACCTATTATCCCCATTAAAGCGACTTTATGTATAGTTCCATAAGTAAAGTAAAGGTATGTATTTACCTCTGGCTTTTTAAAGAAAGCTGTTTTACCACTTAGGTTAAACTTTAATGCTTTCATTCTATACCTCTTTTCTAGTGAATATGTTTAAGTATTTAGCTTTTGGAATATTTGCTTTTATAGTAGTTTTATATGGATTATAATATATTTCTATATTTGATATTGAGTCTTCTAATGAATTTAGTAACTCGTCAAAGCCAAGTGTTATAACATCTTTATCTTCTTTTTCAAATGTTATATATTGAGCTAAATCTGGAAGATATAGTTCTTCTTCAATTTCAACAAATATAGTAAGTTCATTTTCACATCCTACTTTTGAATTTGTATTAAACGCCGTAGCACTTACTAATGCTGCTTCTTTAAATTTAAGATAATCTTCTTCTGTATACCCCTCAGTTACTCCCATTTCTATAAACGATTTATATGTTAATGGATTTATAGTAAATGGATAGAAGTAATGTGCTTCATTACTAACTATTTTAGTTCCAAGTGTAGTTGAACTAGCATCTTCACCATCCTTACTTTTTTCTTTTGCTTTACCATCTCTAAATGGAGATAATATTTGTTGTTCTTGGGCTTCTGTATGCTCATACTTATTAAATCCTTGAGATATCTGTACTGCTCCTGTAATACCTATGTTATTTCCTTCCTCTGCGAATGTTGCTCCAAAGTTTTTTACATCTATTGCATTAAATAAGTTTGTTAGTACTTTTTTATTATCTTTTTCTTTTTTTAGATCTTCTACTTCAAATATTTCTTCATATCTTTCTTTTAAAGATTTAGGTCTAACTTTTGTTTCGCCCTTTTTACCCTCATCTATTTTTAAAGTTTTTATGTATAGTACTTTTTCTCCGTGATTTTCCCACATTTTCTTCATTGGATACTTTAAAGCTTTATCACTTCCAAATACTTCTCCTGTTGATATTGACTTTGGATAACCACTAAAGTCAGCATTCCAGTTAGCCATTATAGACTTTATTCCTATAATTCCATATACTCTTTTATTCATTTCCCTTGTCCTCCACCTTTTCATATATCAAACTTGAATTTAAATATCCTGCTAATAATAAATCTTCATTTATTTTGTTTTCTGGATTATATCCTAGAATCATTGAATATAAGTTATTAAATCTTTTGCTGTCTTTTTTGATTGCATAGTTATGCTTTTTAAATAACTTCATTATTTCTTCTTTTAATTTAATTTCATTTTTAGTATTTAATATTGGATTTAATAGTGAATGAGTTTTATTTCCTGATTTGTTAAGCGATATTAGATAGTTTGCTACTTGTCCTATTGCAAAGTAATATTCTTCATCACTTTGTATACTTTGAGTTTCTTTTGAATTTATTTTTTCTCTTAGAGCATTTTTAG
The DNA here is from genome assembly GCF_000499525.1 of Faecalimicrobium dakarense. Taxonomy (GTDB): domain Bacteria; phylum Bacillota; class Clostridia; order Peptostreptococcales; family Peptostreptococcaceae; genus Faecalimicrobium; species Faecalimicrobium dakarense. Next base: position 36,095 of record NZ_HG529316.1, read on the forward strand.
TATCTTTTAATAAATCTCCCATATTGCTACCTCCATTAAAGTAATTTAATAAACTATACCTAAGGTTATATTGTTCTGCTGCCTTTGTTATATATCCATTAAGTATCGAACCTTTGATTATTTTTAAAGAGTATTTTGATAAGTTTGACCTTACTCCATTTATATTTCCTTTATAAAACCAATTAAATAAACTTTCTCTATTTTCTATAAGTATTTCTTTTAACTTGCCTTCATTTAACTTTATATCTTTAGCATCTGTAAAGTAGTTTGTATGCAAGAACTTATTAAAAAATCCGTTACTAATATTCACTTCAACATCTTTTATATCTGTAGTCGTTTTATATTCTATAACTTGTTTAACTTTGCTATAATCTATATCTATAGGCTTAAATACTTCAAATGCTCTTATCTTTGAGTTCATACTAACTACAGTATCAAAATCATGTATTTCTACTTCTTTACCTTTTTGTAATCTCATAAAGTAACCAGTGAATTTTCCTTTTGGTCTATCCCCATTTTCATAGCAATTTACTTTCTCATCTATGTAAACTAGTCTTTTATTTATAGCTACGTTATTCATTAAAAAGTCAAAGAATTTCTTTTGAATTAATACTTCTTCTTCATTGATTAAATATGGCATTGTATTTTTTCTTCCTTTTTGTTCTAAGTATGGTTTTTTTGAATTGAGTCCCATATTATCATTAGGCAGTCCATATATTTTATTATCTATCTCTACATTATACTTTGCATCATTATATATTTTAGAAATTATATATTTGCTACTTTCATTTCTATATGTTTCTATATCTTCTTCAAAAAATATCTTTAAATATGCACTTTTCTCCTTTTCAGGATAGCTCATTTTAAGAAGATTATTACGCATCCAGTCTTTTATAAATTCTAATTTTTCCTTATTATCTACACCATATATAGATTCAATAGTATCATAGTACTTTTTAATTACATCTTCATTTATTTTTCCAGAGGTTAAGTTTTCTTTCTTTATAAAAAATGTTAGATAGTTATTACTACATACTACTTTTGTTCCTATTTTTATCTCTTTTCCATTTTTATCTATAGATGTAACTGTAGTATTTATAGCTTTGTTTGAATCTATATATTTTGATAAATAGTCTCTTTGTGCAAAATATGAATACATCTTATTACTTCTATCATTATCCCTTTTATAGATTTCAAGCTTATCTAATTCTCCATTATTTTTAACTAATATATATGATCCTTCAACTAAACTATAGCTATCTACAATAAGATTTTCTCCTTCTTTGTCATACATATTTTTAAAAACTTCCAAGCAATCTTTTAACACTTTATCACCCCTTTACAGCCACCTATAATTAATAAACCCTAACCCTCTTGAATTCATTTCTCCTACTCCTACCCCTAGTGCAAAGTTTATTATCTCTTGAGCTTTTTCATTATCAGCAACTCTAAAATTAATCTTATCCCCAAGTAAACTTATATCCTTGTATTTAGTTGATATAGGCTTTTTATTTACAATACTCATAGCTGTAAACAATTCAAAATCCTCATCTATTTTTTCATCATAAAAGTTATTATATTTTTTAATTAAATTTTCAGTTATTCTTTTTTCTAAAACATCTATTGTTGAATGTTGTTTCCAATAACCTTTATCAAACTTAGACACTATTGGTGTTATCGTGTGGATGCTTTCTATATGCTTTATAGGAATTATCTTTTTGCTTACTGTTAAAACTTTTATCTCATCTGTATATTGATTTTTTAATTCTTTCATAAAATATTCACTTAAATTGTTGTCTACTGTTCTTATTATAAAAGTGTATATATTTTCTTTCTTATATACTTTATCTTTTTCTAATGGATATAGCATATTAAAAGAATAGTTTTTAAACTTGTTTTCATTGTGGAATTTAGTATATATCTCACTTTTTGTTAAAGCATTATCTATTATTTTGCATATTTCTTGTGATGTATTTTCTAAATTTATATCTTTAAGTAAAAATACCTTTACTTGTAATTCAATTATGTTTTTCAACTTATTCCTTCTCCCCTTTTTATTTTTATAATATTATTAATATGACCTTCTTTTAAAAAAACCTTTATTTTTTTATCTAAATTTGCATTTTTCTACATTATATTTAATTCTTAATATGATTTTAGTCTATATTATTAAACTTTCACCATTATCTTCTGACTTACCTATAATCTCTTCACCAAACACGTTTCCATTCATAAGTTTTATTATACAAACAAAGTCTTCACCTTTATCTATAACTTTTTCTAAGTCATTTTTTAAACTAAGTAATTTTGAAGGTGTTACCTCACCTCTAAATACAGACTTTTGAAAATGAGTAAGATATTTTTTACACACCTTAAAAACCTTATTTACTCTTTTTTCTCCTATATCATAAAATACAAATGCATAATTATAATTTATCTTTTTATTCTTATTAGCCATTTATATACCTTCTTTCAAACTATATGGTTTAAACTCCTTGCCTTCCATTATCATTTTTAAAAGTTTATATCCATCTAGCTTTATACAAGTTCTCATAGTTACTTTTCTTTTAAGTCTTGGGTGCTCTTTAACAGATTCTAATCTACCTTCTAAAGCTTCTATGTAAATTTTCTTTCCTTCTTCATTAAGCATACAGTAGTTAACATTTTTCTCAAAATGCTTATTGACACTTATTTTTCTATTATTAACTAAATCAAATATAGTTTTATAAACTATTACTGGTTTAAATACTTCACTTAGATCTAAGCTTAGTGAAAATCTACCTTCACTTGGTTCATGTAAAAAACTTATACTTTGATTTAAATGAGTATTATATATTGCTGTTACAGTTTTTGCGTATAAAATACTATTTCCAAATGATATCATTGCATTTAATGGATTATCTGGCGGCCTTTTTACCCTTTTATTAAATACAAAATCTTCTCTAAGTATATGATTAAATGATGAATAGAAAGTTTGCCATATATATCCTTCTACTGAAAGTATTTCTTTTATGTTATTTGCTTTTTCTAATTTTTCTACGGAATCTTTTTTTAGGTGTGTTAGGATAGGTTTTATATCTGATTTTCCATGTTTATAGTAGTGCATTAGTACTTCTATCATATTTTCTCTAATTCCATTTACAATACTCTTTGCTACAATTTCTCTTTGTTCTTCAAATAACCTTGCTTGCTTAATGGTTACCTTTCCACTTATTAAATGCTCCTTAGGGTAAAAAGTTCCACTATATCCTCCATGATAGTTAAAGAAGTGTACTATAATATTAGATTTTGATAAAAAATCTAATAACTTTGAATTTAAGGATACTTCATTTAAACAAAATATTTCTGTGGTATTTTCTACTGGTATGTATACATTCTTTCCATTTTTTCTAAAGCATATTGAATCATCTTTTCTACTTAACTCTCCCATAGAGTTTATATACTTTGTTTTTCCCAAATTTAATCCTCCTATTATATAAAGCAGTATTCATAATAAGCACATTTTTTACATCCCCTTTTTAAATTGGGTGATGGTGCTATAGAATTATTTATAAGGTTATTTATTTTAATTTCTATATCTTCTAACTCTAATTCATTTTTTTCATTTAAGTCTAAAAATACTATTTTATTATCAATTTTATTTTTTTCTATAAACTCTATTTTTCCTTTTCTATTTATGCCTTTTTCTTTTAGAATTTTTAAGTACAATAAAACTTGCCACTTACTTGCCTCAACATCTGCATCTGATTTTTTAATCTCTACTAGGTGATCTTTTGTTAGTTTATCTATTTTTACATTTTCTATTGCTAGCTCTCTATTTTTCACTCCATCAGCTCTTATTTCATGCAATACTCTACCTATTCGTACATCTTCACTATTATCTTCAAGATTTATTCTATTCCCAAGTAACCAACATTGTCTTTTACAATGAAAATAGTAATTTATTAATGTACCTGTTAACTTCATTAAATTCTCCTTTAATATTTATTTTTATTATTTTAAATTATTAACTTGCTTAAATTTAACCATACATATTATTTAAATTTTTAATTTAAGTTCTGTTATACTAAATTACTTATAAAAATATTTTAAATTATACTCTAAAATTTTTTCTGTTGTTTACAACTTAAAATTTAAATATTATTGTATGCACATTTAAAATCCCCTAGTAATCACTTTGATTTCTAGGGGATTTTATTTACTTTAAATAACTAATACTATTTAAATCTCTTTGGTTTCTCTACTCTCATAGCTATTATATAACCACATTCTGTGCATATATATGCTATTACATTTGAGCTCAGTCCAAATGAATCCATTGGATGCATACTTCCTTGACCTTTTTGTATTCCTCGCTCAATTTCATTGCAACCACAATTTGGACATTTATCAGTTTCTATCATATACTACTCCCCCCTTTTATCCTGACATGTGTATTTTATATATTTAATTTTGTTAATTATATAATTTTTGTATTTCTACATTATTTTTTATGTACTCTAAAGAGTTAACTTCGCCTATATTATCAATCCTTATCCTATATTCTCCTTTAGATGCACTTGAACTAATATATATTTCCTTATATTTATAATCAGTTTCTTTAAGTGCATTTATTATTTCATAGACGCCTTTTGAAAATTCATCAGAATTGCTATAAAGATATTCTTCACTATCAACATTGCTTGCTTCTTTATATAAATATAAGCCTAATGATTCTATTTCTTTATTTGAGTAGTTTTTTACTAAATTATAATCTATATCATACTCTTCTCCCATATTCACAGATGGGATTGATATATTTTCTTTTTTTAAATTAGTTTTTAAAAGAATTGCATTTATTAACTTTGATCCAATATTTTGATTTATTTTATCTATACTATCAATTTGATATTCATCCTCTATATTTTTACTATATGGGATGTAAGACAAATAATAAACCTTTCCGTCCTTTTTATCTTTAATGTGGTACACATAACTTGGACCTTTAAATCCATAGTAATTAAAATCTTCTAAAGTAAACTTATCTTTATAGTACTTATTAACATATTCTTGAAGCATAGGCTTAGCTTTTAGGTAAGTTATGGGATTTCCCATCAGCCCATTATAAAAGTAAAAACTAATTGTCATAAATAATATAACTGATATTATTACGCTTAATCTTTTTACTCTATCTTTTTCATGTATATATTCATTTGTATATTTTCCTGCATAAGAAAGTAGTATTAGCCAAAACAAAGCTGCTGGTATTAAAATTATCTCATACCCTAACTCTGGCGTAAATAAATTAGTAACTAAAAGACTAATAGCACCGATTATTATTATACTTAATACGTCATTATATATAAGAACAAGTAAAAATGGAATTATAACAGGTAATGGAAATGTTCCAATAAATTTAGACGAAAAAAATATTATAGATGCGATTATAGAAAAAATTATTATTACTATGTATTTAATTATAAACTTTGGTTTGATCATTGTTTTTTCAAGCATACTTTACAGTCCTCCATCTACTACAAATTACCCATAAAAATTTCCCCAGTATATTAACCCATATTTTGTTACAATCCATTTTTTCAATTCACCTTGAGTAGCTTTTTCAACAGGAGGATTTATAAGAGTATATACCATCTGGCTTTCACCAATTTTTGCATTATGAGGCTTATCTGATATTTTAAGGGTTATTGCAGTAATTAGATTTCCAGTTCTTGCAATTGCGAACCTTAATGCCCCAATAGGTGTCCCTATAACATATACTATAATTAGCATTATTATGATAGATATCATATTTTCTGATTTAATTTTCATCTTATCTCCCCCTCAGTTAGTAAGATCTTCAAATCTATTTTTATTCTAAACTTATATCTAATTTTCCATTTTCATCAATTTGATTAATAATTACATAAGCCTGTCCACTATATCCATGTTCTAAATACCCAACTAAGCACTTATCATGGATATTACCTTTTTTATCTTTATATATTAAAAATATTGAATCTTCGCCTTGAACTTTTTTAGTATCTATTTTTTCTTTCCAAGATTTATTTGGCTCTATTTTAGAAACTGTTTTTATAATTCCACCAACTTTATACCTTATTTCCAAATCAGTAATAGTTGAATCAGTTTTATTTGTAATAGATAGTTTGTAACCATCATTAAGCTTTTCAATTAAATTCAACGCTGTAAGCACTATTACTAATCCGATACCTATGCTTACTATAATTTTATTTATTTCACTCATATTCTACCCCCTAAGTACCTTATATAATTTGATTTCTTCTTTATAAAAGATACTTATTATATTTTATAAAGTCCACTACTAAGCTACCAGATGCACTTTAATTTTGCAATACATTATACCTGAAAGGCTATTTTTTGTACCCAAATGGTTAAATTTTATAAACTTCTTTAATATGTTTAACTCTTTCATCTCCCCTATAATTTAATTAAGCTTAAAGCTAAAAAATATTAAGGAGGTTTTATATATGGCTGTTATTGAAACTAAAAATCCATCAAGCTTAAAGATTAAATTAGATTTAGGTATGGTAAATGGTAAGACCAAAACAAAACTTAAGACTTTTTCTAATTTAAAACCAAATGCTACTAATCAAGATGCTTATGAGGTAGCTGATGCTTTAATGTCTCTTCAAGAGCATAATGTTTTAGATGTTGTTAAGGTTGATAATACTTCGCTTGATGCTTAGTAAAATTTATTAAAGGAGGAATTTAGTATGGAAACTAAAAAATTGGTTATGAGTTTTAAAACTAATGATGATAAGAAGGTGTCTTTATCTGTTGATAATCCTAGAGAAGATATTACTGAAGATGAAATAAAGAATGCTATGGATTTAGTTTTAGCTAAAGGAGTTTTTGCTCCTAATGGTGCTGAGATAGTATCTACTTTAGGTGCTAAGGTTGTTGCTACTAATACTAGTGATTATGATTTAGTTATAGAGTAATTTATAGGTCAAGATTATGTCTTGGCCTTTAATTTTTATAGGAGGGTATTTTATGGATTTTGAAATTCAAAGTTTGATAGCTTCTGTTGGCTTTCCAATTGCTATTAGTATGTATTTACTTGTGAGGATTGAGGGAAGGCTTCAGTGTCTTACTGATTCTATTAATGAATTATCTAAAAATATTATTGGTATGAAATAATAAAATATATATTTGTATTACAAAAATAAGGTAGCTTTAAATTTAGCTACCTTATTTTTGAATTTATTAATTTCATTCTTAGAATTTTATTAAGTCATTTAGGTAATAGTGTCTGTAATAAGCTATTAGAGTTATAGCTATTTCTGTACTAATTGGATATAATTTTACCGTCACTAATAGTTATAACATTTTCGGCACTCTCAGCTATTTCATCATTATGAGTTATCATAACTAATGTCTGTTTATATTCATTAACGCAAAACTTTAATATATCCATTACCTCTTTAGTAGTTTTACTATCTAAATTTCCAGTTGGTTCATCTGCAAATATAATTGATGGTTTATTTGCAAGTGCTCTAGCAATGGCTACTCTCTGTTGCTGTCCCCCTGATAATTCATTTGGGAATTTCTTTATTTGTGATTTTAGCCCTAATTTATTTATTAAATCACTTATATACTCCTTATCTACTTTTTTATCACTAATTGAAACAGGAAGTATTATATTTTCATAAACATTTATAACTGGTATTAGATTAAAACTTTGAAATATAAATCCAAATTCTTCTCTTCTTATCTTAGACAGTTTATCATCATTTAAAGTATATAAGTCTAAATCATCCATAAATACTTTTCCTGAAGTTGGTTTATCAAGCCCTGCCATACAATGAAGTAGTGTACTCTTTCCAGAACCACTTTGTCCAATTATAGCTGTAAATTTATGAGGTTGTATTTCCAAATTAATGTTATCAATTGCTCTAACTTCGCTATCACCCTTACCGTATATCTTTTTTAAATCTATCACTTTTAAATTTTTCATATATTATCCTCCTAATACAATAAATTAATCGTTATCTTTTATTCCCTCAATAATACTTATCTTTTTCAAATCTCTACTGCTTGTAGCTACTGCAATTAAGCATACAATAACAGTTATAATAAAAAATATTATTGATTCTTTAACTGGGAATATAAAAGACATGAAATGCTCTATTCCATAGTTTTTATAAGCACTATTATTCCAATTTACATATTTAGTTAAGTTTGTTATAGATGGAATTATAGCAATTGTAAAGCTTAATATTGCATATGCTAATGCTTCATAAGTAATCATTTTCTTCATATTTTTTACACTTAATCCTATTGCTCTAAGTGTTGAAATCTCTTTCTTTCGTATAAGTAAATTTGTTTTTATTGTACAGAAGATATTAATTCCTGCTATTATTAAAACTAATATTATCACTGATAACTGGGTCTTAGTATACTCTGATATAGAACTTTTTTGCATCTCATTAAAGTTAAGCTTACTTTCAAATTGAGATAAATGAATACTATTAGAAACTTCTTCTACTTTTTTATTTACAGTTTTATCAGATGGATTTACTAAGCTTATACCTAATTTATTGTATTTTTTTTCTCCAACAATATGTTTAGAAAGGCTATTAGCTGTTACAATCTCAAAATTACGGTTTAAATCGCCATCCCCCTTAGACATCCAGTCAGATTTTAAAATTGCACATACTCTTACTTTGCTTTCTTTATATTCAGTGTTTCCGTTTTCTGTAATTGGAACTTTTATTGTTATAATATCCCCTATCTTTAAATCAGGAAAAACTTTTTTAAACGTTTTTGTCCCAGATTCATCATAAAAATAATTATATATTGCTACATTTGGTAACCCTTCGTTTAATGTTCCAATCTCATATATATGCCCTTCTTGTAAGAAGTTTTTCAATGTTTTATTTACATAATCCGGCCCAAATAATTTTAGATTCATTTCATATTCCATTTTATCTTGTTCTTGTATTCCTTTGCTCTTTGCAAAGTCCTTATCCATTTCATTCTTTTTATAATCTAATAATCCACTTTCTATTTGTACTGGAGTTACACTTTTTACACCATCTACATTTTTTAGCTTATTTACATCACTCTCTGTATACTTTGCATTATCTAAATCTGAATTTACTCCAAATTGTATTGTTATATCATATCTTTTTTGCATATCCGCAATTTTATCATTTATATCATTTTGCATACTTGAAAATGTAGTTAAAAATACATATCCTCCTAGCGCAATTGATATCATTGATATAAGAGCTCTACTTTTATTTCTTCCAATATTTTTAAGTCCCATAAATCCATAGAACCCAAATATTTTACTTAATAGTTTATTTAATCTGTAACTTCCTCTATAACCTTTAAACTTATCACTTTTCTTTGTGGCTTCAATAGATGATATATTACCAACTTTGAAAATAGGTATAATACAAGAAGCAAGTACAGAAAATACACCTGTTATTATGGCTTTCATAATATTTTCATTACTCACATATAACTTTGGCTTTATTACTGCCTCTTGATATATAGAAGAGCCAGATGTATTAACTACTATATACGAAGATATCCAACCGAATATTAATCCTACTACTATACCTAAAGCCATTATAACTAATGCTTGGTATATTATCATACATCTAACATTTTTCTTACTTGAACCTATTAATCTAAGTAATCCCATTTCTTTTATTGTTTCATTTAATGTTATATTAAAAAGATTAAATACGAAAATTGCTGCTGTAATTATAATTAAAACTTCTCTTTTATAAGCACCTGGATCATCCTTTTCTATTTGTTTATCCATTAATTGTCGTACAAGCGGCATATTTGGTGAGTAACTAACTTCCCCTAAATTATTTTTTTCCATAATTTTATAGGCTTGTCCATCAACATTTTTCCAGCCACTCTTTAAACTTAAGAGACTATTATAACTAATTGTATCTTGTGGTATTATGCTATTTTTTTCGTCATTTCCATAAGTAAATGCCTCAAATGGAATGTTAATATCATAAAAATTATAAAATTCCTTTGGTTTTTCTATAACTCCTACAAGTTTAAATTTTTTATCCTCAGTATAGATCTTATTATTCCCCTGGGAATCTTGATATTTCTTTTTTACTGTAAAATCTAAAGTTGAATTTAATTCATAAGATATATTCATTGCTTGCAGAGCATTTTCTTCCATTACTATCTCATTGTTATTCTTTGGAAGTCTACCTTTTATCAATTTACCTGACTTATCAGTAATATAATCTTTGTCTGCAGATTTTAGTGGAAAAGAGTTTCCCTTCTTGTCTACAATATTACCTAGATTTTGAACTGTAGTAATTTTTGATACATCCTTCTCACTTTTTAACTTTTCAGTTCCATCAGAATTTAAATCATTAAATTCTAAATTATATCCACCATAAAGTTTATTTATTGCTTTAACATCATTTTTATTTTGAGAATCTTTTATAACACTAGTTCCAAATATCAATACTACGCCTAATGCAACACCTAATATCAATAATGAAGTCCTAAGTTTATTTTTCTTTAAATATGCCAGTGACATTTTTAAGTATATTCCCATAAAATCCCCTCCTCGTTTATAATTTATTTATCTAAGTAGATTGGAGGATATTTTACATTTTTAAGTTCCTCACGATCTATTAGTTCATGACCATCACTTAAGTCATAGATTTGTAACATAACTTTATTTATATATAGAGCATGAATATCATCGCTATAAAGATATTGATATTCATATTGAGGATCATCTTTATAAGACACCTTATAAAGGATGCCATCGTAACTTGCTATTTTTGCTTTTTCTTTTGTAATTTTACTTATGTCATCTTTTGAAACTCCCTGCTCTACCATATATTTATTAATACGTTCTTCAGCTTCATTCCAAGGTTTAAAGTAATTATCATATACAAAAAATCCTGTAAATCCTATAATTAATACTAATAAAATAGCTAGATATTTTTTCATATAAACCTCCTTATTTTAATAAAAGTTGATAAATTTTCTGATACACTAGGACTTTAAAATATCGAAGTCATAATTACATCTTAATTGTAAAGTTTTAATGTATTTTCCAGATTTATTAACTTGAATAACTTGAATCGGTATATCATCCTTATAAGGAAGTTCTACAAGACCATTTTCTTCATTAAATGTTTTTTCAACTGCATCAAAGAATTCTTTCTCTGTTAATTTAGTGTTAGTTAATGACTTAAATATGTTGTATATAGCTTTAACATATTTATCATCTTCATATAATTTTATATTTTCAGGATATTCTTTGACCCACAGAATATCTAGTGTCGCCTTACCTTTTTTAGAGTCTTCGGACATAGAGTAATATAGACTTTGAATAGATTGTGTAGGAGGGTTTTCGAAGCCTCCTAGAGATAACACGAAACTACCATCTGGATTTGAATCGGCAACCCTAAGGCCACTATCTGTTATTGCTTTTGAAATCTTTTTAGATAAATCTTGTTTAACCTCATACACTCCTTCTTGGGTGCTAGTTTTCTTTGAGTAATCTTCAAAGAGCTTAATAGACTCATCTTCTTCAGTTGCTTGAGTTTCAGTTTCAATTGAGTTTTTTGATGGATTCTCAGAATGTGTACATCCCACCATTAAACCTACACTTAAACTTGCAGCTACTACCATAGCTAGTATAAATTTTTTTACTTTCATATACCTTTCCTCCATTGTATTTCTACTTCTCACGTATTTATTAATTATTTACCATAGTACCTTCGTCTGTGACTAATTCTT
>NZ_HG529317.1 GCF_000499525.1 Faecalimicrobium dakarense
AGATAACATCCTTATTTTTTAGTATCAATATATATGCCCCAACTAGTAGGTTAATCGACCCAACTGTCAGTATTTTTATTAAGTGGTATGTATATATTTAGTGTAAATTTGTCTTTTTTGTCTTCAAATAATATTTCTCCGTTATACTTTTGTAAAGAAGATTTAACGCTTTGAATTCCTATTCCATGCATGAATTTATCCATTTTGTCTGTTAATAGTATATTTTTATTAATTTTAATACTATTAACTTTGCTATTTTCACATTTAAGTACAAAAAATGATTTATTTATAGTTCCTTTAATCCTAATATATTTATTAATGTTTTCGTCACATATTTTGTCACATGCTTCTATTGCATTATCTAAAATATTAGCAAATATACTGGATACATCTATTGGTTTTATAAAATTAACTTTTGAAAAGTTTATATCGCAAATAAACTTAATTCCCTTCTTTGTACATAGTTCACTTTTTTCATTTATTATAATATCTAATATCATGTTTCCTGTATTATAAGTTGATTTGAATTCTTTAATTTCATCTTTTAAATTATTTACATATTCATTAACTTCTTTACTATTATTTTTAAGATTGTCTATAGTACAAATATGATTATTTATATCATGATAAAGCTTTTTAACCTTCATATGAGACTCTTGAATACTTAAGTAATATTCATATTGCATATCTAATTTATTTTTCATTAATTCACTTTGAGATTTTAATTTATTCTCTTTTATTATCCTTCTAAATAATATTATAATAATAATACTACTAGCTAATACTAGCTTTGGAACTACCAACTGATCAAAATAATGCCATTCGTCGTGTAACGCCGGTATTGACCTCCTCCATTTAAATAACATCGCATTTATAGTATAATTATTCCCTATAGGATAAAGTGTCGTTGTATATCTTCCAATTATATTAATTGTATTAACTAGTAAAGCAAGGGTCAAGTATATATAATTTCTTTTTTCGCTATTAAATAGCTGTAAACGATTATTAATAAATACAAGTATCGCATAAATAAATATTATTAATATATAACTATATATCCCAATTTTTGCCCTATCAAAATTAGATACTAAAAGGGCTCCTTCAGATGATATAGAGTAACCTGTAATTCCAATATGTAAAAGTCTATATACAACCTCTTTAAATAAGTCATAATATACATTAAATAAAAAAAATGAAATTATATATTTAACATATCCTATCTTATAAAAATAGACATAGTATACTCCCCAGACAATAAATATTATGCTATCAACTAAATAATTTCTATTACTACCATTAATTTCATATATATTAGACAGTCTAGCTATAATATATATGAATAACAATAAAATATAAAATACAATTTTTTCATTTTCCCTACCTTCTTTTTTATAGGTTAATATGCCTTTTAGTATAATAAAACGTATAACTATTGATAAAGCTAATGATAACTCCCCTATAAAATTTAGCATATTGTATCACCAAGAAATTTTAAAAATCTTTCCTTAACATCTTTATATCTATATCTACTAACAGGTACTTCTTCTCCACTTTCTAATATTAAAGTATTTGTTTTTATATTTTCTACATAACTTAAATTAACTAGAAAGCTTTTATGACATCTTACAAATTTATCTTGTTTTAAGTCCTTTTCTATTTTCTCTAGACTATACCTCGCATCAAAACTCTTATTTATTGTGTGTATTAACATGTCCTTTTTTTGAATTTCTATATACTTTATTTCATTTGAGTCAATCTTGTATGTATTGGACTT
>NZ_HG529318.1 GCF_000499525.1 Faecalimicrobium dakarense
TTTATTAAAATATAATTGTTTTTATTTTTTTCAATCTCTTTAATGCAAGTTAATACATGTTTTTTTAATTCCTCTAATTCTATAGGTTTTAACAAATATCTATAAGCTCTTACCTCATATCCTTCTTGTACATAATCTATTAAAGAAGTTATAAATATTATCTCCATTGTATTATCTACTTCTCTAATCTTTCTTGCAGTATCCATTCCATTTATTTGCCCCATTTGTATATCAAGAAGTAATATATCTATGTCTTTTAAGTTACATTCAAGTAACTCTTCTCCTAGGCTGTATTTTTTTATTTCATATTCTATATTTATATTTTTTAATATAGAATCAAGATAATCTTCTATTGATCGTTGTGTTTCTTTTTCATCTTCACAAATTGCTATCCTAATCATAAATTCCCCCATTTTCAATTATTCTCAATTTAGAACAATTACGAACTTAATTATATTATATACTACATTCAAATATTCTCCAACTTTCACCATCCCCATTAAATATAACCATCATATTATCTTATAAATTAGTTTTATTTAATTAATCACAAAGAAAATGACTTTGATATGCCTAAGTGATAAAATATAAGCAAGTCGATAAATTGGAATTTGAAAGGAAAATGATATTATATGTATAATATAACGATACGCACTGCAATAGAAAGTGATAGAAAAGAAATTGCAAAAACATTTGCGGAATCCTTTTACAATGATTGGAAGTCTTTCTCAGATGATGTTGATAAAATAAGTCGTGCCTTAGAAAATGGAATAAATATAAAGCATTATCTAGTGGCAATATTAGATAACGAAATTGTTGCTTTTCTGGCGTTTGTTACAGGAAACAATAGAGCTTTTGGCATTCCCATAAAAGAGTTCCAAAAAGAGTTCGGCTATTTTAAAGGATTTATGGGTGGTATGACAATAAAAAATGATTTTGAGAAGTCTTTAGAACTCCCTGATACAACTTGCTATATCGATATAGTTGGTGTAAAAAAAGCAATATATGAGAAATGGTATTGCCAGTAAGCTAATTCAGTATTTATTAAATATAAACAATTATACGGAATACACATTGTCTGTTACAAATATAAATCAACCAGCAATTTCATGTTATAAGAAAATTGGTTTCAAAGAGTATCGAAAAGAAAAAGTAAAGTACGCTAAACAAAGAGGATTTTCAGAATATATATTTTTAAAACTTAAAAAGTCAAAATGATTTAATTAGAGTATTAGCTCAAATGGCAGTAGTAACTATTATGCTTATAGTAAGCTTAGTATATATTGTAAAAGACCTCTTGTATTGAGGTCTTTTATAGTGCAATTTTATAATTTATATAAATATTAAATAATAAATTATACCAAATACAGGAAAAAGATGTTAGAATTCAAAGTAAAGTATTAAAATATAAAATAATAATTCATAGTCCTAATTAGGTTTATAAGTTGTTATTTTCATTTAAGGAGTTTGTTATGCAAAAAGCTATAGATTTTATAAATGGTTTGAGTACGAAGAGGTTTATATTGATATCGGTATTAGTTGCATGTTTGTTCACTATACCAATTACTTTTATCGAGATGTATCTTGGTATAAATCATTGAGGACCAAATATCGATGAGAATATTTTAGTATTTTATGCTATTACAATGGGGCCTATAATAGAATCTATCTTAATAATCTTTATCACTAAGTTAGTAGGAAAATTTACAAAAAATAAATTTAAGATTACTATAATAACAGCTATATTATTTGCTTGTGGTCATACATATAGCTATGAGTATAAATTTCTAATCTTTGTCCCATCGTTGATATTGGTATGTTCATATGTTTTATATGATAATAAAAGCAGCAAGATAAGTTCATTTTCAATAATGACTATTATTCATAGTTTATATAATTTGATGCAAATTTTATCGACTGAATTGATCTATTATTATTTGGTAAATTGATTAAAATCATTTGATTAGAAAGTGAAAAATATTTAAATCAGTAGTGGTATGATTTCTGTTTTATTAAAGTTAATCCCCTTAGAATCAATTGATTTTAAGGGGATTTTTACTAGATATCTTTAAAATAAGTTTGTAAAAACTAGTTAGTCATTATCAACTTTTTTTAATTTTGATTTTGCAATAATATAACAACTCGTTCCGAAGAAAAGAGTAGCACAAATCCATACAATAATTTGAAACAATCCTATATTAATTCTTTCTCCCAAAAGTGTCGGGAATATGTATTCCATCATAACAAGCATAGAAAATCCCCATTGTATTGCTGCTATTATAGTTTGTTTTTTTGATTTTTTTAACTGTGTAGAATACGTAGCATTATCATCGAATTCCGTTTTATCAACACCACTTTTTCTTAATTTGATAAGAATATAATAAGCATTAAATTGCTGAATAAAAAACATAGCAAATGTACCAAATGTTAATTTATGATTAATAGAATCAAAAATAAGACTAACTAGCATACAGATTGTAAGTAGATAAAATGTATATAAATTTGCAGTTGTAAGTGTTTCATTAATTATACCTTGTTGATACTCATCTCTTTCTTCTACATATCCTATGTAATGTTTTAAAAGTTTGTTTTCTAGTTTATTCATACTTTTATTCCCCTCCCCAAAATAGTGTATTTAAATCAGTCCCTAGAGCTTTTGCAATCCTAATGCATAAATCTAAAGATGGATTATATTTTTGATTTTCAATTAAATTTATAGTTTGCCTTGCAACACCTACTTGTTTTGCCAATTCTAATTGAGACATCTTAGATAAAGTTCGATACTCTTTTATTTTGTTCATAACATCACCTCTACAATAAAAGTCATATATATATGACTTATTAGTATAATAATACTCTTTTGGATTTTTAGTGTCAAGTATATGTGACATAAATAAAATTAATTGTAATTATTATTTTGGATTTTAAGAGCACTTTTACTAGTTATATTTAGATGCGTTTTTAGGGCGTAGTTATTATAAATATTAAAATATATATTTTTTAAATTTCAGTCATAATATAAAAATCAATGTGATATATATGTAATATAGAGATATAAATATATCACATTAACGGAGGGGGATTTATTTATGAAAGAGTTAAACAAGTATTCAATTCTATTTGCACTTTTTGGATTTTTAGGTTTTAAAGAATTAAACGGTGATCCACTAGGACTTCTATATTTTGCGTTCTTTGGTCAACTTTCTCACATTTGGTGGAACAAGTTAGGTGATTATGAAGATGAGCGATTAATTTATAATAAACATCGAGCAGCTTCTATATCATTTAAGATAGGTTTTGTTCTAGCAGTTGTATCAAGTGTATTAATTAATATATATATAGTAGATGTTCTAACACTTTATAGGATGCAAGTATTAATACTAGCACTTACTTTTGCACTATCAGTGAATTTATGGGCATTTTTAACTTACAAATTTGATACAGGGAACTAAAAATTATGACAAAATTTATTAGTAATTTAAAGAAGTACCGTCAATTTAATGAGTTAACTCAAGAAGAATTGGCTAATAAAGTTAATGTTAGAAGAGAAACTATAGCTCGTTTAGAAAATGCAAAATACAATCCTTCACTTGAATTAGCTGTTAGAATATCAAAAGAATTGCATACTGCGATTGAAGAATTATTTATTTTTGAATTTTAGCTAGTTACTAAATTTCACTTTAGAAATTTGTTATATTTGAAATAAAATAACGCCATTAGAATTCATTCATTTGGATTCTAATGGCGTTTTCAATGGTTATCTTTAAATAACTTTTTAAGAAGTAGTATTTCTTATGAATGTACACAAAACATCTGCTTTAGTGGAAATTTAATAAAAATTAAAAATATGAGAAATAGTTGAAATTTTTTTCTTGATTAGTATATAATATAGATATAAATATTTAACTAATTAGTTAAATATTTATATCTATATTTAGGAGGAAATCATGATTAAAGTATTTAAAGCATTAAGTGATGAAACAAGAAGAGAAATTTTAAAATTACTTAATGAACGAGATATGAATGCAGGAGAAATAGCTAACTGCTTTAAAATGTCTAAACCAGCAATATCTAAGCACTTAGATATTTTAAGAGATGCAGAGCTTGTCACTTCAGAGAAAAAAGGGCAATTTTTAATCTATTCTATAAATACATCAGTTATTCAAGAAGTTCTTGGTGGTTTTTTAGATACTTTTACTAAAAAATAGGAGGAATGTATGGAAATAGTAGGTTTAATATTAATTACGATAACAATATTAGGAGTATATATAAATGCTCCCAATATGTTAGGTCTTTCAAAGGATAATCCTAAAGTTAAAACAGTTAGAGCTATACAGATACTATGTTTAATAGTCATTATAAGTCGTACTTTATTGCCACTTTTGGGAATGGATAAGCTATTTTCACCTGAAATTAATGACAAGATATCGGTGGGTATAAATGCCATTATAATTATGTACTTTGGAAATTTACTGCCTAAAATACCAATTTATAAAAATATAGAGATAAAGAATTCGTGGGCAACAGGCGATGAAAGAGTTTGGAGAAAAGCGACTAAAGTTTTTTCTTATTTATCATTTTTTATAGCTATATCAATGTTTATATTAAGTTTTCATTTTGATTCAAGTAAAGTTACTACAGTATGTCAATTTATATGGTTTTTTAATACCGTTATTATATTTACTAAGTTACTATAACAAGAAATTTAAATATATTAAAATAAAATAACTAATATATAAATTTATAGAGCGATAAGAGATTGCTCTATTTTTATGTTCATAAAAACATATGATTTTTAGAATCCATTTATTTGGATTTTAAAGGCATTTTTACTAGTTATTTTTAAATATGTTTTTATGAACTAGTTAAAAAGCACTCCTAGGAGTGCTTTTCTTTATTCTAATGCCAATTTATTTTTTGATTTAAAATAAATTCTAAAGCATATATCTTCAATTAATGCGTAAACACTACTCGTTATAAAATATAAACCTAATGCAACTGGAGTTCTTGCAGTTAATATAAAACTCATAACTACTGTCATTATAGCCATATGTTTATTAAGTGCTACTTGAGAACTAGTCTTAAAATAAGGTATATAGCTTATTAAACTGGGTGCTAACATTGTTAACGTATATATACAAGGTATTATAAATAAATTATCAGACATGCTTAAGTTATTTACCCAAGGGACTATCAAACTAGAAAAATTCTGTGGCATACTTGAAAATACCCTATAAAGTGCAAATACTATTGGCATTTGAAGTAATAAAGTAGAACAGCCTAACATACTTTTCATGCTCTCAGTTGCGTGTAATTGCATCTGTTTTTCAAGCTCCTTAGAATTATTTTTATATTTCTCCTTTAATTGATTCATCTTCTCAGCCATGTCTTGTTGTTTTCTCATAGAGAATTTTTGTTTCATAGATAACGGCATAATTATTAATTTAACCATTAATGTTACAACAATTATTGCAACTCCTAAATCTCCTGTAAAACTAAATAATATACTTAATAAATCTTGTAATATACTTGAAATGAAATTCATTTTATTCACTCCTTATAATTATAATTTAATATTTCGGATTAAAAAAAATTCATTTCAAATTAAAA
Source organism: Faecalimicrobium dakarense (assembly GCF_000499525.1). Classification (GTDB taxonomy): domain Bacteria; phylum Bacillota; class Clostridia; order Peptostreptococcales; family Peptostreptococcaceae; genus Faecalimicrobium; species Faecalimicrobium dakarense. Next base: position 5,611 of record NZ_HG529318.1, read on the forward strand.
CAGACTACAATACCTCCAAATATCATATTTCTGAAATACAAAATACTCTTTTGGTATTAAGTTATAGAAATATCCTAGTCTATTATAAAAAACAGTCTTTATAAAAGTATAATTAATTTTAGAACATAAAAGTTCTTTACAGAAGTAAACTAGAGAGCCAATTATGGAAATTAAAAATGCCACATAGATTAATATATAAATTATATTATCTATATCAGGTCTCATTATTTTCACCTCACAATTAATTTACTTACAATAAATAATACTATAATTATATGAAAATATCTATTCAAATATTTATATAAATATAGTATATCTTTAAATGTGTTAGTTAAAACCTATTTAAATAATTTTCAAAATAGGTCTTGATTCTATATAACCTATCTGCTACATTCTATTTAGAAATATTTTTAAATAGACTTCAAAGGAGGGATTTTTTTATAGGATTTCAAGAGACCTTCAAGGCATTTTCTGACCCAATAAGAAGAGATATATTAATACTACTAAAAGACGGGAAAAAGTCAGCTGGAGAGATTGGTTCTAAATTTGATATGACTGGAGCTAGCATATCCTATCACCTATCAATATTAAAAAAAGCTGACTTAATATCTGAGTCAAAATACAAAAATTTTATTTATTATCAACTTAATATATCTGTATTTGAAGAAGTTATGATATGGATATCTCAATTTAAAGAAGGGGGAAAAGAAGATGTATAAAAAATTAGGAAAACTATACTGGTTTTTATCTACTTTACCAACCATAATAACTTTAATAATTTTACCCTACTTGCCAAATCAAATACCTGTTCATTATAGTTTAGGAGGAGAAGTAAATCGTTATGGCAGTAAGTACGAATCACTTGTACTACCTCTGATATGCATTATAATTGCATTTTTAATTCCTTATTTGAGCAATCGTTATGATAAATATGATATTAAATCAAAATCAAATATAAGGGTTAATAATCTAATGTTCATTGTAATGAATATATTAAACTTATTTTTCTTATACAATGCTTACACAATGTCAGATAATTTAAATGGAAATTTAAGTTCTAATATATTTAATGGAATACTTCCTATAACATTTATAATAATGGGAAATTATATGCCGAAAACTACTCCAAATCCTGTGTTCGGTATAAGAATAAAAGCAACATTAAGTGATGAAGATGTTTGGTATAAAACCCATAGAATGGCAGGTAAATTATGGGTTATTACTGGAGTAGTGACATTAATTATAGTTGCATGGAGTAGTTTTGATTTTGGAGTTACTGTTAGTATGATTGTTTTTGTAATTGATGTTTTTATACCAATTGTTTACGCAAATAAGATTTATAAACTAAAAAATAATGCTTAACTTAATAAATTTACTCGATTAAAGAAGGGGTGCTTTATATGATAGATACTTTAATAATTTTAATGGTTGGTGTTTTAGGAATTGTATTTGGAGCTTTAGTAAGAAAGTATAAAATGGTTTATGTTATCAGGGGCTTAGACATAGAAAAATATGATAAGGATAAACTTTGCAATATAGTAAGCTCAATGCTTATAATATATGGAATAACTATGGTTGCCGTAAGTTTTGTAAATCACTTATTAGGTGGAGGAGATAATACAGTTACTACAATAGCAATGATAGCATCAATACTAGGGTTATCTATAGGAATTCCTATGAGAGCAAAGAATTATGCTAGTTTAAATAATCTATAGTAATTGTAGAGAGGTTCTTATGGCTACATTTAAAAGTTCAAGTACCATCATAAAATTAGAAATGTCAGACTTTATTTTTACTAAGTCTGACATTTCTTTAATTAATCATATTAATTTTGATTTATTATTTTATCCTCAGTTATTATACCTGTTACTTCATCTAAATTAGCAAATTTATATAGTCCATCATAGTTAAACTTCTCTTTTTCCATTACTAAATATCTTTTATTAGAGCATTCAATTATAGTTTTTTTTGTATTTCCATCTTCTAAATTAAGTGTAGTTATATATCCTGTTTCTAAGTTAATTCCACATACTCCTATAAACGCTTTATCAAAAGTAAATTTTCTTATATATCTATCAGCAGCTGAACCTACTATTGCACCTATCTCTTTATTAAATTCTCCTCCAATACAAATTACTTTTGTATTCTTATTACTTCTTAATTCTAATACAATTTCTATCATATTTGTTACTACTGTAATTTCTTTATTTATTTTGTTTAATTCTTTTGCAATCTCTAGGCTATTAGTCGATATATCTAAAAATATTATATCTCCATTATCTATTAGTGTAATTGCTTTTAATGCTATCGCTTTTTTCTCTTCCATATTAATATCTTTTCTTTTATCAACGTTTTTTATCTCATTATAATCTCTTTGTGCAATAGCACCTCCATATACTCTTTTTAAGTGACCTCTAGACTCTAATTCTTTTAAGTCTTTTCTAATACAGTCTTGTGTAACTTCAAAGAATTCGGATAGATCTTTAACCTTTACTCTCCCACTTACTTTGATTGTTTCTATAATTTTTTCGTATCTCTCTTCTAAAAACAAATTCTCCACCTCTTATTTTCGTTCCAAATTTCTTATTTATTATTATTATTTATTATTATTTTATATTATTTCTTATTGATTTATACGCATTACCATATTATACTATAAATATAATAATTAGTATATAAAGTAGCGTTATAAGTTAATTCTTAGCGTGATACTTTATATACTAACAAAAGCACTGATCTTTTTAAAAAGATTAGTGCTTTTTATATTTTACATTCGATATCATAAGTATAGGTTATGTCAAATTAAATATTTATAGTATCATGATAATTTATAAGAGTATATGTATTTTAACTCCACTACTAAACTATTAAATATATTTTGACTTTACAATAAATTACTTTAGGAGCTAATATTATTGTTACTTATGCTAATGATTATGATTTAGTTATAGAGTAAATTATCTAAAAGTATTATTAGAATAAAGTAAGAAAATATAAAAGCCTGGTGATCATCTCTCTAGGCTTTTCTCTACCCTCTGTTTTTACATTTTTCAAGTAATAAATTTTTATCTCCCTCATCTAAATGCACTACACTTCTGGTAGAACTTGCTATAGTAGATAACTCTGACTTTCCTTCTTTAAATTCATTGTCTTTAAATTTATCTAAGCTAATAAATAACTCTTTGTTTAAAGGTAATGGATGTGTTAAAATTTTTGAGTTATATCTATTTCCAAGTATAATAACTTCATCTTCTCTTGCACTACATTTTAAATTGCTTATTTCTATATCATCTTTTCCTATAGATAATATTTTATCTATATAAAAGTATGCTGTTATATACCTAATTCCATTTATTGTAGTATTAAAAAATGCATATGATCCTGGATTAGCATGATTTAATATAGATTTTCCTTTAAGTTTAGAATCTCCATACACTAGATGAGTAAAATCTGGATCTATATGTCCTTTTTCTGAACAGTCAAAGCTATAGTTTATTAATAAATGTTTCATTTTAAATTTATATCCCCCTCTTTATTTTTTATATAATAATTAAATTTCACATTCTAATATGTATATAAATTTTTAATCACAAGGTCTACATACTTCACATTCTATAATTTCTATAGAAGGTATCTCATCAAATCCCTTACTACCTATTTTTAGAACTTTATTAAATAAAAACTCACTTAAACAACTTTGAGGTAAATCCTTTAACCTTGAGTACTTAGATATTTGCCACTGCTCTATAAATGCTCTTTCCCCAAATCCTTGACATCTTGTTATAACAGAATTTGCAGCTTGCTTTTTAGTTATTTTATTTTCTTGATAATATCGTGTAGCATTTGTTATGCTTTTATATATTATTCCATATATTTGAGAAACCGAAAAATTATCCAATAAATCATTAAATACTACATTGGTTTTTTCTCCCGGATTAAAGCTAAATCCAACTTTTTTCATTTGATAATCTAGATATTCAAGACATTCCTGTAAAGCTATCTGTTTCCACATATTATAAGCTAAATTTATCTGTATTTCCTCTTTAAGCATCTTAGAATTTAATATCTCATTTATCGTGCAAGATTTATCAACATCATATTTTATATTAAGGTGATAGTTTACTAAGTTTATATAAAATGTATTAGGAAAGTCTTCTCCTTCTTTAAAAGCTGATAAACTAGACATTGGATGAACAGTAATAATATTTTTCGAATATAAGTATCTTATAATATCATACTTTATTTCACCTGGGGCTAAACTCCCCTCCATACTTTCTAATGGCAGTATATTCGACATATCTTCACTTAGAGCAAACCTTAACAACGATCCTAAGTAAACCTTATCCTCAAATTCTAAACTGTCTATATTAATAGGTTTATGACTAACATTACAATATACTAACTCTATTAATTTCCTTTTTTCTAAATCTTTTCTCTCTTTTTCTTCTTTTAATCTTTTTAACTTTAATTCTCTATCTGAGATGCATTTATCACACTTACAACTATAATTCTCTTTATGGCCACATGTAGAACAAAACGGGGTATTATTATTTTTAGGATAATTAGTTTTTGATGGCCTATTAACTATCATTTTAGAATCACAATGAGGGCATAATCTATCATCTAATTCTTCTGGTGGGAATAACGTATATAGTCTAGACGGTGATATATTTATATTAAATAATCCTATTATTTCATTAGTAGCTTTATCTCCACTATAGTATAATCTCATTAAATCTTCTACAGATTCTAGACTTAAGTGTTGTAATTTTTCATGTAACTTCATATCGATATTCGCTTCTCCTTATTGTTTATAAATATTTCTAATTATACCATATTTATAAAAATATTTTATTATAAAATTATAATATATTAAAATATATATTTATTTTTACAACACTAAATCTATAATTTATTTCTCTTTTACCAACATTCTACTTTATGGAAAATATATAAATTTGAATCTGTTCAATTCCAACGTATAAATTTAATAGAAAAATAGCTATAAAAATAATTCACACTATTAACCTATATTTTTCTTTATTTTCTCTAAATATATTAAGTTCTTTCAATCCTAACCCTGGAATAAATATATCCATAAAGAAATAAATTATTGAATTAACCAAAGTCACAATACCCCAAATAGTAGTTAATATTTTTGTAGGTCCTCCCCATCCACTAATTTCAAATTTCATATTATTCTCCCATTATTTTAATTAATAGTATAAGCTATCTTTTTCTATATCTATCAATAATTTCTGTCGTTGCAAGTTTTAATTTACCTTCTTCAATTATATAAATTCTATCACAAAGTTGTTGTATATCCTCAAAATTATGGCTTGTTAATAGTATAGTTCGACCTTCATCTTTAAGGTACTTTATTATGTTTTTTATATCTTCATAAGTTTTATAATCTAATGCATTAAAAGGCTCATCTAAAACTAAAATATCCTGATCTTCCATTATAGCTTGAGCAATTCCAAGCTTTTGCTTCATACCAAGAGAATAATCTTGAACCTTCGCTTTATTATTTGGATTTAGACCAACTTTTTCCATAGTATGTTTTATTTTTTTATCATCTATTTTATTGTTTATATCAGCTAAAAACTTTAAATTTTGAAAACCATTAAATATACTTATATATCCTGGCTCATTAATAAAGACACCTACATCTTCAGGAAAATCTATTTTTTCACCTAGTTTTGAACCTCTAATAAATGTAGCTCCACTATCTGGTGATACAAATCCACATATTACTTTAAATAAAACTGATTTACCACTACCATTAGCCCCTATAATTCCTACAGTTTCCCCCTTATTTATTTCTATACTTATATTATTTAAAATGTTTGTACCATTGTATGACTTAGTTACATCTTCTAATTTTATTGCAACATTCATGTTAGTTCACTCCTTTAAGTTTATTTAATTATCAACTTTTTGTGTTTTGAATTTAGATAAATAAGCGTTATTGTAATTAATATTAATAGCTCTAAAATAACCTCTTTTAAATCTAGACCATAATTCATTCCGTACTCACCTAATATAAATTTATATCTTACTAAGCTTGAAATACCAAAAGGTATATAATAAATCAATTTAGATGGAATTACACTGATTAGATTAAACAGTACTAAACTAAAAAATGAAATAGTTATATTATTAGTAAGGCTATAAACTAAAAATAAAATAAGAAATTCAAATACTATACTAAGCAATTTAGTAATAAATACTGTAAAAAATAGATTATAAAAACCAGCTTCAAAGTTTGTTCCAAGCAATATCCCTATAAAAATAGGTATTAATATATTTAATATTGTGTATAGAAATATAAATTTTAACGAAACAGTAATTATAGATTTAAACCATGTTAAGCTACTTTTTAACCTTATATTTAAAAATAGTGTTCTATCATTACATTCCCGTTCAATAAACACACTTAATAAATATATCGGTGTTAAATTAAATACAAGCATTTCTAATATAATAAACGGATTAAATTCTCCTATAAAAGATCCTGAAAAAACATTCATTAAGTATTCATTTACTGATAGATTGTCCTCTAAAGATACTAATCTCCACATGCTCATTATTATTAATACAAATATAATTGACATTATATTGGATTTATTAAATAAAGACTTACTATGATATCTATAAATACCTCTATTGTTTGAAGTCTTTTTTATAATGTTCTTATCAAATACAAAGTTTCTATCTAAGGCAATACCTTATTCCCGTAATCCTTGTTTATTTTACAAAGCATTAAAATAAATAAAATTTCTATTATTAAATTCGGTATAATACCAAAACCAAAGATAAAACTATGATGAAAAATTATATAAGTGTTAATAAATAAAAAAGATACAAATTTTAAGCTAGTTGTTTTAATGCTAATAGCAGAAAGTAAATAAACAAATATAATAATTTTTATAGATGTTTTTTTACTAAAATAATGACTTATAGTACATATAAGTAAGCTAGTCATAAAAAATCCTAAAACCATATAAATAGTCATATACAAAACAATCTCACTTGGATTTGTAAATTTACTAGAATAAAAATATAAAACTTCATACAGCATAGAGTTTATATTTTCAAAACTATTATCATTTCTTAATCCAATTGACATAATTACTATTATTAAACTTTGAGATAAAACAAATAGTATTGAAAATATCCCATAAGCATATATTTTTGATTTGAAGTAGTTCCAATATGTTTTACTTCTAATTAGTGCATATTGATAGTCATCATCTAGACCAGAAATAATCATTAATAAAAACATAGGAATCATAAAGTATATTGTATAGTAGTGATTAGATAATGCTTCTACTATAAATTGTTGCGAAGATAAATTACCGTTTATCCTAGTGTCTAGATTAAAAATAATTAAAACTAGCCATAGAAATATTAATTTTTTAGATAAAAGTTTATTAATTTCTAATTTAAATAAAGAATTCATAATATCACCTATAAGTTATATACTTTCGCTTTTTTCCATTTAAGAATTACCAAAAGTATGATTATAAATAAAATAGATATAGTTGGTCCTACTAATAAATTAAATATATTAGTATGGGTCATAGTGTTAACATAAAATGAAGCAATAAATCTTTGTTTATGAAAACCTAATGTAGCCATTATAAAATTATCTAAAATAGCATAGATAAATGGGCCTGTAAGAATTACAAATATATTATCTAGATAAATAGAAAATACAAATCCCATAGTAGCCATAATCATTGCTAAAAATCCATCCCATAAACAATGAATAAATACATATAAATAAGTATGATTTATTAAAAACTCCTCCATAAATAAATTTGTATAAAAAAGAGGCTCATAAGATGCTGGTGCATGTACATTGTTTAAAAATAATAATGATACTAATCCACCTATAAACATAGGTATAAATACAATTAAAAAGGCGCTTAATACACAAACAATCCATTTTGAAAGTATATACTCTTTTTTAGATACTCTAGTAACTGTATATAGTAAAAATTTGTTTTTCCTTTCATAATACATAACCCAACAAGTAGGACATACAACTAAAATAGGAAATATTAATGCTATATAATCAATTGATACATTCCAAAACTCAAAACTGTGTTGTACGTAGTACTCATTTCCTGATTTCATAACAGTAGCTAAAAATAATAACGTTGTAATTATTAATGTTGTAATGACTGGTTTAAATACTTTTTTTATTTCTAATTTAATTAAATTTATCAAATTAATCACACTCCTTAGGTCAATTAGTTTATAACTATAGTATAAGCATAAAAAATTCTTATTCAATGAAATAGCCATAAAAGAAGGTTTTAAAGATATGTAATTTTTTCATACCCTTAAAACCTCTTTTTGTTCTCAAATTATTTACTTTTCAATAATAGTATGGTAATGAAACACCTATTGTAATATAGTTATTATTATTTATATTGGAGTTATAAAATAATATATTTCCTTTATTATTTTGGACGATATTTTTTACGTTATATAGTCCGTATCCTCTTGATTTGTTTGATTTAGTAGAATATCCTAATTCAAACATTTTACTAAATTCCAAATTAGAAGTATACTTATAAGGATTTCTTAATAATACTTCTAAACTATCATTATTTTTATTTATATCTAAATATATAACATCATTATAAACACTTGCTTCAATAGCATTATCTATTAGTATTCCTAATATTTCAATCAACTCATATTCCTCAATAGGTATTTTATCTAATTTAGTGATTATATTTACATCTAATGTTATATTTCTTAATTTAGCTAGTTTAAGCTTAGAATAAATAAACCCAGCTATAACCTTATTATCAATAACCATAATCTTCTTAATTCCATAATCTATTTTTATACTATCACTATACGAACCAAGTTTTTTCTTAGCTTCATCTAAGTTTTGTGCTGTTTCAAGAATACTATAAATAGCTAGTATTTTATTATCAAATTCATGTTGCTTAGATCTTACTTCATCAATTAAGTCATCTATTACTGGAACATAGTTTTCTATTACATCAAGTCTTCTTTTTTGAATCAGCTTCTCTCTTTGAATTATTAAGGTAATGAAATTAATAAATAAAATAATAAGTAAAAATACTAAAACGAAAATAATATTTTTTAATAACATAGCTGTATTAAAATTATAAAATGATACTAATGATATCAAAAATATAAAAGAATTAATAACTACAATTTTAAATATATATTGACTACTTATTAAATACTCCCTAAATTTGTAGAGAGGTAATTTATGAAAAATTAATGTAAAGTATAAGATAAAGAGCATCAAAATCCTATATCCATATTCATAAACACTTGTGTTAGTTAAACCAATATAGCTAAATATAGATATTATGATTAACCTAACAGAAATAAAAATCACAATAGAAAACAATGTAAGATAAAAGGTTTCACTATTGCTAGATTTAAATAAATAGCTGTTTAAAATCATAAATCCAAGCACTAAAAATAATACACCTGCAATAGAATTTACAGGGAATAAATCATAATTTGCATAATTAAAGAAAATTTTACTTTGACTTACACCATCAACAGGTGTACTGTCAATTCTAGCTACTATATATATAACTGTGGTAAGTAAAATCCAAAGCAAATTTTTATTATTCTTATTTATATTTTTATTAATTAGATAATTATATATAAGAAATGTAGATAAACTATCAAGTAATGCTTGGACTATTAATCTATAAAACATTACACTCAAACTTCTTTCCTATAGGTATATTGCCATAAGTACTAAGATGAATTATTTTATTTACCTTATCTATTTTTTCTATATAGCTTTTATTAACTATATAACTTTTATGACACTGAATAAAATCTGTATCATCTATGAGTTCAAGTATTGATTTTAATGAATATCCAGATATTACTTCACTACCTTTATTTAAATGGATCTCTAGTTTTTTCCTAAAAGATTCTATATATATAATGTCTTTTAAATCATATTCAAATATAAATAGCTTCTGCGTAATTTTTAACTTCTTACGTTTAGGATTTAAGTGTGTTTTATATTCTATAACATCCTTAAGTGTTTTTAGTAGCTCATCTTTTGTAAAAGGTTTTGTTAAAAAACTATAACTTTTTATTTCTCTATACGCATAAAGCTCTTCATTTGCTAGAGCTGTTATAAATACTATAGGACTATATTTATATGTATCTATTGACCTTATTTGTTTAGCTAATAAAGTTCCCTTATAATCATTTAATTGTATGTCTAATAAAAATATATCTATATGATTAACGTTTGCATAATCAAGAGCATCTTTTGCATTATCAAATATAGTAGATTTTATATTAGGATAAATATCATTAATAGTTTGATAAATTAAATTACTTATATTGCTTTCATCCTCGACTATAACTATATTCAAATAATATCACCCCTTTAGATTTTAATTTTTTTGATTTTTTAATTATAATATAACAAATAAAATGAATAATCAAATTAATATATTCAATATAAAAATATTGATAATTAAACATAATAGTATAGTTAAAATATATATAATAAATAATTAATTATCTTTTAGATATTACGATTTTTAATCATAAGTGCAATATATCCTAAAAGAGAGCCTACTCCAATTGTAAGTGATACAGCAGATACTACATCTGATTTATTGTAAAATGGACGCTCTACAAAAATCATTGGATTTACTATATTTCCATCAATATCTAAAAAATCTTTTGTATCATATGAAAAATAGTTTGCAAATTTATGTGTCGAATCTTCAGCAAAATCTATATCACTATATACTGATTTTGCTTTTACCTTTGAAGAATCTAGACTAGTATTTCCTTTTTCCATATCTGCTACATATATGTCTCTTAGTTTTAATTTATTATTAAATTTGTCTTCTTTTAATAGTTTTTCAAGTTCTGATTTGTACATATCTAACTCAGTCATATCATATTTTTCTGCTATTTTTTTTAGCTCACTATTAAACTCTTGAGTTAGCTTATAACTGTTTTTTTGCAAGCTATCTTTATAGTACCACGTTGTTCCAAATACTAATAATCCAATTATGGCTACAATTCCAAATATTCTTTTAGTAGCTTTCAGTGTAGATTTATGTATATTTAATGATGTAGAGAGCTCCTTTATTATTATTTGTAACTCTTGTTGCATTTCTAAGCCCCCATCAAATCTTTCAATAGCTTTTTTACATGCTTCTTCTTCATCTAGTCCTTCTAACTTTAATTCATTTACAGATTCTATAAGATGTTGTCTCATTTCTTCTTTTAAATCAAGATTTTTATTATTTATGCTGTTTTTATATAAATCATCTAGATACTTGTCTATTATCTTCATAACTTAATTTTCCTCCCCTAAAAATTGATTCATAACCTTTTGAATAAATCTCCATTCTTGTTTCTTTACTTCTAAGAACTCTTTACCTTCATCAGTTAAATTATAATACTTTCTTCTTCCCCCAGAACTTTGCTCACTCCCCCAATATGCTTGAATTAAATTCTTAGATTCCATTCTTTTAAGAGCTAGGTACATAGTTCCCTCTTTTAGCTCAAATTCGCTTTTTTCTCTTACTTCTTTAGCTATTTCATATCCATAGCAATCTTTTTCTTTTAATATGGAAAGTATTAGAGTATCAATATGTCCTTTTAATACTTCTTTGTTTAACTCCATTATATATATCACCTACTTTATATTTAGTACTCTATTATATAGAGTAGTTATACTTAACATAGTAATTTATAATACTCTATAATGCAAGGTTTAATTTTAAAACTGTATTATTTCGAATAAAAGTGTCCATGAAAACATCTGTTTTGTAGACCTTTTATTAAACTTTAAATTTAGATATAATTAAGTTAACGACTGTAATATAATATAAATAGGAATTTGAGGTGAAAATCTTATGGACAAATATACAAAAGAAGAATTGTTAAAGGCACTACAAGTTGTATCTTCAACTATCAGTAACTGTGAAAAAATACATCCCAAATTTGCAGAAGGTACCTCTCATCACACACTTCTTAAGAACAGGATAAAAGCAATGTATATTTCAAAATCATTGATAACAGATGAAGATATTTCGGATGAATATACAAAAGAAGAATTGTTAGAGGCGCTACGACCTGTATCTTCAGTTATCAGCAAATGTGAAAAAGCACAGCTAAAATTTGTGGAGGGTACCTCTCATCACACCCGCTTCAAGAACATAATAGAAGCAATGTATATTTCAAAATCATTGATAACAAATGAAATTAGTAAAAGAGATTAATTTCTAGTTTTTCTATATTAAAATAACAAGTCTTAAAATTTTACTTTAGGGACTAAGTTACATATTTAGAATAAAGTTAAAGCCCTTAGAAACAAAATGAATGGTTTCTAAGGGCTTTTTTACTAAATCTATTTCAATAAGTTTTTAAGGATTAGTTTAGCTATTACCTAAATAATATGTAGGATTATTAGCAAAAAGTGCAACAAAACATAAATTTGTAGATAATTACTTTTTTAAATAGTATATTGAATTTAAGAAGGGAATGAGGCAATGAAAATTAATATTTTAATAGATAAAGTTTTAAATAAAGACGAAATTGAAATTAAAGTAAGTCCTGAGAATATAAACCTTGGACAAGATTTAAAAAATTACATAAGACAAAATTCAAATTTAACAGTTATAAATGCGACAAATGATAGAAAACTACAAGTAAATATCAATGATATCTTAGAATTTCAATCAGAAGGGCATATGTGTTGTGTAAAGATGAAATCTAAAGAACTTTACTTAATAAACAAACGATTAAAAGAAATAGAAAAGTTAGAGTATGCACACTTTATAAAAATCAATAATCAAACAATTATTAATTTAAATGAAATCAAGGAATTTTCATCTGCACCAAATGCAAGATTAGAAGTTATACTTAGTGATGGAGCATCTCACTTTGTAAACAGACACTATGTAAAAATAATAAAGGAGAGATTATTATGAATAAACAATTAAAATCATCTTTTTTTCAAACTTTTTCAATGACATTTATATGGATTTTATTATTAATATCTATATTTTTAAGAGATATAACATTTTCAGTTAATTATACTTGGAATCTGGTAGGTATAAGTGCTATTTCTGCGAGTATATTCGGCATAATGTATCCAACCTTATGGAATTTTTCATCTATGAAAGCTTTTAACAAAATTGCTATATCATCTATTGTAAATACATTAGGTGGAATAGTATCAGTTTGGCTATTTTCAATCCATATGTTTAATTTTATAAAACCATGGATAATATATATATTTATTCTTACAATAATAGGTCATGTTATTAGCTTTTATTTTTATTCAAAGTGGGATAATGATAAAAATTCTGATGAATTAAATAACTTATTAAAAAATAACTAGTTGTTAAATTTCACTTTAGAGACTAGCTATATATTTAAAACAAATATAAAGCCCTTAAGATTCAAACAAATGGATTCTAAGGGCTTTTTTTACTAAACATCTTTAAATAAATTTTAGAATTATAATTATACACCATAAACAGTTTTCACTGTACCTCACAATAATTTCATATATATTCAGTCACTAGGGAGATAAGTCTGAGCTGTTGGGAGCGACCCTAGGCTTCTTACCCCAGTACAAAGTACGATATTCCTACATGAGAATGGTTACTCATAAATTTCATCTAACTTTCAGAAATATAATCTATATTCTCTCTATCTTGTCCTAAGGCTACTTTAACATAGTTCTTGTGTTACACACAGATCTCTCTGCTTCAAGACAAATGGCTTTGTTTGGTATTTCCAATGTCATATAAGGTACCACGCTTATACCCCGTTGGATTATTCCTCACTGAGTCGTCTATTGCAGCCACCACAAGGCTATTACCTTTATATGCAAGTATGTTTTAATCAGATATTGATTGTTTTTTCTTTCGATAAACAAAAGGTGAAACTCCAGTCTGTAACTTAAACTTTTCAATATAATAGCTAGCACTTCCAAATCCACATTGGTAAGCTATATCAGTAATAGATTCATTTGTTGTAATTAATAAATTTTCACTAACGATTAATCTATAATTAGTAATATATTCAAAAATAGAACAATTCATATGTTTTTTAAATTCTCTACAACATGCACTTTTAGATAAATTAACTTGGCTAGATATATCTTTTAAGTTGATCTTTTCCATATAATGATTATGTATATAATTAATAATTTTTTTTAATCTAGAAGTATCATTAATATTTTTATCGTCATGGTATAATATAAGGCAATTTTTTATTAAACTATTCCATATATTCAAAATTGATATAAGTATTTGTAATTCAAACCCAGAATTTTTCTTTGTATACTCTTTATGAATCTCTAGCAAATCTTTTAAAATATCAGATTTCCACTTAGTATCACTTTTTAAGATACAATACTTAACCATTGAGTTGCCTACATATGGTCGTACATATTTTATATTTATTATACTTCCTGTAAAACCATAAATTAAATTTGGATGAAAATCAAAACAAATAAAAGAACTATCAATGTCTTTATAGTTCTTTGCACTATGTAGCTGTTGCGAGTTAATAAATAACCCCTTTCCCTCAGGTAAAATTACTGTATCTCCTTCAATATTAAAGCTCACAGTTCCTTTTGTAACAATACAAAATTGAAGTTCCTCATGCCAATGCCAATCAATAAAACCCAATACATTTTTGTTAATTTGAGTTGAATATATAGCAAGTGGAAACTCTAAAGATCCATGTTTAGTTATTTCTTTTTGGTTTTCATCAATAATTATATTGTGAATTTGCATAATATTCTCCTTTATTAAAAGTTAGATTATAAACTATATATCAATATAGTTATATTTATAGCTTATATTTTTGTATAAATACATTTTTAATATCAATATAATTATACTATCGATTAAATAAATTTCATATAGAAAGGAAATAAATTTTATGAAGGATTCTTTAAGGGCAAAAGGTCTATTTCTAGTAATGTTTGGTACATTACTTTGGGGAATTTCTGGAGTTGTAGCTCAATATTTATTTCAAAGTAAGAACTTTACACCAGAGTGGCTTGTTGTTATAAGAATGTTTTTTTCTGGAGCAATTATTTTAATTTTTTCTTTACTTAAAGGTGATAAAAATGTAATTGAAATATGGAAAGACAAAGAAAATATTATAAAGATTTTAATATTTTCTATACTTGGAATGCTTGGAGTCCAATATTCTTATTTTGCAGCTATACACCATGGAAATGCTGCTACTGCAACAATACTTCAATATTTATCACCAATTATTATCACAATCTACTTAGCTCTTTATAATAAAAAACTCCCAACATTAAAACAAATATCTTGCGTACTTATGGCAATCTTAGGGACTTTTTTAATTATTACAAAAGGAAATTTAAACAGCTTAGCAATATCAAAACCGGCTATTTTCTGGGGAGTACTATCTGCTTTTGCATGTGCTATATACACACTACAGCCTGCATCTTTATTAAAAAGATATGGATCATTATGTGTGGTCGGTTGGGGAATGCTTATTGGAGGAATTGCTTTTAGTTTTATACAGTCACCTTTTGATGTTGTAGGAAACTGGTCATTTGAGTCAGTTTTGGCTATTGTATTTGTAGTATTATTTGGAACTTTAACAGCTTTTTACTGCTATTTAGAAAGTCTAAAATATATTGAGCCCTATGAGGCTAGCGTATTTACTTGTGTAGAGCCATTGTCAGCATCTATTCTTTCAATAATATTTTTAAATGTAACTTTTAATTTAATACAGTGGATAGGAACATTGTGTATAATTATTACAATTACTATGCTTTCACTTACTAAGAAAGAAAATAGTTCAATGAGTAAAGAAGAAGATGAAGGAAACATTACTAGTTAAATTTTACTTTAGTAACTAGTTAGTATATTTGTATAAAATTAATGCCATTACAATTCATTTATTTGAATTATAATGGCATTAATTTTACAAAGCCTTATCCAACTCTTGTTCCATTAGGTACTGCTTTTTCAGGCTGTGCTAACACAGGAATAATACCATCAGCATATCCAATATCAAAAAGCATCCCTTCTGAAACTTCCCCTGCCATTTTCTTTGGAGCTAAATTAACTATAAATAATGCCTGTTGGCCTTCAATTTCTTTAGGATTATCTCTTTCACCTTTCATCCCTACTAATATAGTTCTTGTAAATTCCCCAAAATCAACAGATAGTTTAACTAACTTATCTGATTTTTCAACATCCTCAACTAATTTAATTGTTCCAACTCTAATATCAATCTTATCAATTAAGTCCATATTGATATTCGCTTTAACTGGAGCACCCATACCAATTCCTCCTTTTCAACTTATTTTAATTAATTATAGCATAGGAAGAAATATTAAATGTCCATTATTCAACAACTTTGCAATATTAATAGTTAGTATCCTATTAATGACACGTATAATACTCAATAAGTACTATGCATCTACACGCCAAGATACTAATTGAAATAAATTTAATAGTATACTAAAATTATATTATCGAAGATGAATTTTGGAATCTATTTCCAAATACAAAATTGGTGTTATTACTTGCCTCGGTATAATTACTGATTAAATAAAAGGAGCCTAGATTATGAAAAACTATATTAATACTAACATTCCTAATTTCAAAATTAGATTTGCAACAAAAGAAGATAACAAATTAATACTTACATTTATTAAAGAATTAGCAGATTATGAAAATCTATTAAGTGAAGTAGTTGCAACAGAAGAAATATTATATGAATCTTTATTTGTTAAAAAACAGGCTGAAGTAATAATAGGTGAATATAATAATGAACCAGTTGGATTTGCATTATTCTTCCATAACTTCTCTACTTTCTTAGGTAAAGCTAATTTATACTTAGAAGATTTATATGTAAGACCGAGCATGAGAGGTATTGGAGCTGGAAAGGCATTACTTTCAGCTTTAGGAAAAATAGCTATAGATAGAGGCTGTGGTAGATTAGATTGGTGGTGTCTTGATTGGAATAAATCTTCTATAGAATTCTATAAAAAAAATGGGAGCAATTCCTATGGATGAATGGACTGTTTATAGAGTCGAGAACCAAGCTCTTATCGATTTAGCCAATGGTCTAAATGAGTAACCATTTTATTTTCAATATAAACTATTAATTTAATATTTTGTTATTATAAGCTGAGCTGATAAATGACACTTATAATACTCTATAAGTACTATACATATACACACCAATGATACTAATTGAAATAAATTTAATAGTATGCTAAAGTTATATTATTAATATAAACTTGTAAATTATAATTAGTTTTCTAGGGTTCCGTAGTTTTTAACTAGCTGGTCCGAGAGAAAACACACAGTTAACTGTGGACACGGAAGGAAAAAAGCCTGGGAGATATTTTATAATACTTCCAAGGCTTTTTTGTATTTAAATTATTTTAGGAGGGTGTTTAAATGAAAAAATTTATTACTGAAGATGAATTCTGGAATCTATTTCCAAATGCAAAAATTGGTGTTATTACTTGCCACGATATAGATAACTCTATAAAAGATAAAGACAAATATAAAAATATGATTTCTGAATCAGAAAAAGAAGTTTCAAAACACTTACGAAATGAGGAGTTTAGTAGTAATGAAGTAATAAAAGTATGGAGAGATGCTTTTAAAAAGTTTAAAACAAAAAAAGGTGCAAGGTCATCAATTGAGGCTTTATTAAAACGTGTTTCTACTGGAAAAAATTTAGGAACTATTAACCCTTTAGTAGACATTTATAACTCTATTTCACTAAAATACGCTCTACCATGTGGTGGTGAGGATATAGATACATTTGTAGGAGATATAAGATTAACTAAGGCTATAGGGGATGAAAATTTTGTTACATTAGGAACTGATAAAAATGAACCACCATATGAAGGTGAAATAGTATATAAAGATGATGAAGGAGCAATCTGTAGATGCTTTAATTGGCGTGAATCAGTAAGAACTATGTTAACTGAAAACACAAAGAATGCTTTTTTATGTATTGAATTAGTAGATGAAAAAAGAGTGAAAGAATTTGAGAATGCTTTAAACGATTTATCTAAATTAGTTAAAGATAATTTAGGTGGAACATGTAGTATATCTATTCTTGATATTAATAATAAAGAGGCAGTTATAAATTAATTTTAAATGGGGGGAAATAATGAGTAATTTTAGTTGTAAAAACATTTATATTGAAGATGGGAAAAAAATATTAGAAATTAATATACTTCCTGAAAAACACTGTAACTTTGACTGTATTTTTTGCCCTATAGGAAGGTCAAAAAATAAAATAGATACACAAAAGTCATTTGATGAAATAGATGATTCATTAGTTGAATTAGAAAAAAAGATAGAAGATACAAAGCCAGAGTTAATCTTTATTAATTCAAAAGGAGAGGCTTTAGTACATGATAAAATTGAAGAGATCATAGATTTTATAAAATCTAAAGGGTTATCTGTAAGACTACTTTCTAATGGATACGTATTATCTAAAGATGATTACATAAAAATTGCTAATAAATGCGATGAAGTTATTGGCGAAATAAAAGTAATTACAGAGGAAGATTTCCAAAAAGTTCAACGACCAATTGAAGGTTATACTCTAAAAGAATATATTTCAAACATGGTTTACTTTAATAAACAATATAAAGGTAAATTTATATTTGAAATAACTATTGTTAAAGGATATAACGATGATAATAAATCAGTTGAAAAGATAAAAGATGTTATTAAAGAAATATCTCCTGATAAGGTAATTGTTGTAAGAATGGATGATGAAATCTTTAAGAAAAAGCTTGGAATAAGTGATGAAAGATTTGAAGAAATTTCAAAGGAATTACTAAATATATAATACGTATTTACATAAAATTAATGCCCTTCCAATCCATTTATTTGGATTGTAAGGGCTTTTTACTTAATATATCTTAATCAATTCTATATTTGCCTATTTCAGTCTTTCCATCTTTTTCGTAAACTGGAATTATTCTAGGACCTTCTTTTTCTCTCTTTTCCATATAAGCAAGTGCTTCTTCAGGGTTATTAGGTTGGTTTGCTTCATCGTACAAATCAGCCTTTCTTACATACCCTTCTACATCATTTAAACCTACAACTTCCATTAAATCTGGCTCTTCCCATTCACCATTTCCCTTATCAATATAAGTTCCATAAGTTTCGCCATTATTATTAGTTTCAAAATACCCCCTAATTGTATCAATTGTCTTAGATATTTTGTTATTATCAGCTGAACTGATAGTAAATATCCCGCACCCTACTATTAAAATAGATATGGATAGTCCTACTGCATATAATTTTAACTTCATTTAATTCCCCTCTTTAAACTATTTATTTTCATACAATTGCTGTCTTTCTTCTAACTCTTCTTTTGGAATACCCATGTTTCTTTTTGTCATAAATCCCCTCCTAAGGGTATTTTTAAATGTTATAATTTAAATTTAGGATAGATTTTAACTACTAAATAAAGTAACAAGAAATTATAATAAGTAAGCCACTTGTTTTAGAAATAATATCTAGTATGGTACTATTTATGTTTCTATTTATTATACTTGTCCCTAAAAATAATATCCCCAGAATACATCTAATTAAATATCCCATTTCAATATTAATATTCATTACAAATGAATATAACAAAGAACATGCTACTAAGGCTAAAACTATATATTCCATATTTATCTGTATTTTTTTTAATATATTCAAATATGCCCCCCCTTTTTACAGCATTAAATATTGCAAAAAAAAGTATATCATATTATAAGCATTATTTAAGTTCCATTTTTTAACAATAATCTATTTATGACTTTAATAAAAAAGGAGTATTAAGAATTAATGCTCCCTTAACTTAAATTAATTCTCTTGTTTTTTTAGTGCTGTATATAGATGAGCAGTTCCTCCAGATGCTAATATTTGCCCTTTTAATCTTTTGTTATACTTCATCGATACACCCCTTATTATATACTTTTTCTTAAATATATAACGAATGTAATTTATTATTTTGTGACAAATTTATATTTTTGAAATATGTATTTATGAACTAATCAAAAAATAAAAAAATATAAGAACAAATTATGATTAGTATAATAAGTAAATCGAATATTAATGAAGTTTTACTATATCTTTGATTTGTACTTCTTAGTTGCTTAATATCTTTTGTTAAAGAAACTAACATATAACTGGCTAATGATAATATGGCTAAACCAATTATAGAGTTATAAGTGGCTCTACCTACTATACTACTAATATAAACTTTAATTTTTAGAAGAACTATTAAAAGTATAGCTATTACCCAACGATATTTCTTTAAAAAACTTTCTATTTTTTTCATCTCTCCCATCTCACTGTTCAACTCAATCTCACTACCTCTCTTAGACGAAAAGTTACTCAATAAAATTATACATATAAAGTCCTTAAAACTCAAATAAATGGATTTTAAGGACTTTTTTACTACATCCCTTTAAATAACTTTTAGAGACTAGTTTATTTACAACTGAAATTAAGCTATATTTTTTAATAAAGGAGGTCTAATATGAATATCAAATATAATAAAACTTTAATAATTATGTTAAGTATATTACTTCCAAGTTTATATTTATTTCTTTTAAATTTTAATAGTTCTATTACATTAGCAATCATACTATTTTTTATATCTTATGTAGGATTTAAAATACGTAAATCAAAGAATATTAATTTAAGTTTGATTATATTAGCAGCTCTGTTCGCTTTAGGAAATTCCTGCTTAGGGTTATATGAATTAAATTTAATTAGTATATAAATGAGACTACATTTAAAATAAAAGCTATGCCCTTAGTATCCAAATAAATGGATTCTAAGGGCATTTTTTTACTAGATATCTTTAAATGTACTGTTACGTCACAATCTTATTGAATAAATTTGTGCCTTTTTTTGTTAATTACAATTACCTCTACAAAAATAAATATAAGGAATATACTCGCTACTGATATTGCTATCTCGAATGGTAATTCAAAAACAAATTTATCTAATGTAATAATTAACCCAAAAATAATTGAAATTATCCCAGTTAAAAAATATGCTTTAGAAAATAAATCTATATATCTATCCTTATCTTTTACTCTTTCAGGGTTATCAAATGCATACTTTTTTATATTTTTAGTTTTACTCAATCGATTTCCTCTATCTATAAACCCAAGACCAAATAATATATTTATCATTTATTTTCCTCCCTTTTTATAAATAGTATTAATACTATTATACCAGATTGGTTAAATAAAGATTTTAACAACCCCTAAAATTTCTGTTTAGAAACTAGTTTATATATTCAATTAAAAATAAATGGATTCTAAGGCTATTTAAACTATAACTTTTTAAATAAGCTTTTTGAGAATAGTATTTTTAAGAATGGCCAAGAAAACATCTATTTTAGTGGACATATGGTAAACTATAACTTATATTATGATTAAATAGACAATTGTTGTAAATTACGAGTAGTTTATTAACATGTGCATAAAGAGAATACTAGCGGGAGAATTTATAATGAATAAATATCAGAAGGTACTGAACTCAGCAACAAAAGAAGTAGAATCGTATTATAAAATGTCAATCAAACTAAAATACAAAGATAAATGGTTAAAAGGTGGTACACCTATAAATCATCCTATTCATATATCTTATGATGAAGAATTTAATAAATATAGCTACACTACTATTAGAAGTTATTTAAAATTATCATATAGAGATATAAATAAGCTTAAAAGTATTAGAGATATAATAGCTACTAATAATAAAGAAATATATTATATACTTTTTAATGAGGATATTAAATATAATAATAGATAATATCATTCTTATTTTGTTTTATTTTGAACTAAGAGAACATTAATGTGAGATACTTTTTTTAGTGTTCAAAAAACATACTATTTAGTTAACATATTTACTTGCTCTATAACATATCTAAAAATATTTAAATCAATATCCAAACTGTACAAAAAATAAAAAATACCGTTTTGTGTACAATTTTTTATATTAGGCTATGTTTTAATATAGTGTTGATATTAGGAACAATTTTAATAACAAAAAAGTAGGGGTATATCGATTGATTGATACACTCCTACTTTTTTGTTAGCATTATATTAATATTGTTCACTAAATCTACTCTACAAATTGGAATTTAGACTTCTATTTTACTGCCAGTAGACAAGTAAATAAGTCGTTCAGAAAGAACTTGCTTCATTTTGTAAAATGCTTTTTCTCCTGTGCAATGACAAGTGTAGTAACACGTAGAATTGTCATTTAATCTTTCTGCAATTTCCTGTATCAAAGCATTACTTTCTGTCCTTTTTGATATTGGATTATACAAATGAAAACCTCCAACAACACAAGTTATTTTATTATTCACTATATGCTCTGCTTTGTTTTTAATGTTTATTATTCCTGCATGTGAACACCCTGCTATAAGTATCAACTTTTCATTTTCTAAAATAATTAAACTTTGTTCATGAGAGAAATCATCTATTGAAATGCTTTTTCCTGTTTTCGCAAATAAAGTATTATTTGATGTAGAGATACATTCCCTCGTATCAACATCGGAGAATAAAATCAATTCATCATCTATCACCATTCTTTTTTTAGTTAGAACTACTTGCGGATGATTTTTTAATGAACTATCGATACCAACATCAATTTTAAGTCCAAGAAGTTTTGTGTAATGTTTATCAAAAGCATTATCTCTAATATAGACCTTTGCAGAATGATTATTTTCTAAAAATAGTTTTAAAGGTCCTCCATGGTCTATATGACCATGAGATATTATAACTGTATCAATATCTGAAATATCAATCCCCATTTTCTTCGCATTTTCAAGAAATAATCCATTTTTACCTAAATCAAATAGTATTTTATGATTATTTGTCTCTATATAAAAGCATAAACCATGTTTATTTTTAAAATCTGATGAAACAGATGTATTTTCAACTAGTGTTTTTAATATCATGTAATTTTAAACTCCCCTACAAATTTCTATTTATCTATATGTTATCAGATGTATACCTACTTCGCATTATATAACGATTGCGTACTTGCTTTTATTATAGCATCCTTTTAAGGCATTTATTATTAGTTACATAAACTGTGGCGTTCTTAATTTGAAATCCTTTATCCTAGTGTAGGAGTATGCCGCATTACTTTGTACAACAAAATTCTTAGTTTTAATAGAATCTCTATCAGTTTCAAATATTCTTAGCCACTTAAACCATTGCATATAGTTCGAGATATACTTACTTGCAACACCATTAAATCTACCCATCCATTTCTTTAAATTGCTGTGTAAACTATTAATGTGCTGAATATGGTAAATACCTTCTTTATGTTTACCTGCCTTTATGCGTTTGTGGTCTAAATTAAAGTCTGTGGCAAATTTAATATATGATTTATGGCTATCTGTACATAATATAGAACTTTCTCCTATATTCCCTTTGTAAAGCCTCTCAAGTTCTTTATGAGTCATTCTGCCTTTACATAAAGGCTCTATTATTAAATTACCTTGTCTATCTAACGCCGTAGCCACACAAATTTGCTCCTTAGATATACCTCTTTTTTTAATCTCTTTACCTCTTTTACGAGATTTTCTTGGCATATTATCAGTTCTTGTACCTTTAAAACTTTCAGCAAAAAACACTTCATCTGCTTCTATTACCCCATCAACATGACCAGTACCTAAAAAAGAACTTATACAATCTAATATTTTATGTCTCCAAAAGAAACTTGTTGCTATGTTAATTCCTACTATTTTAGCCGACTTTCTTATTGATAACCCCATAATCATACATTTAGCATATTTAAGCCACTTCTCTAACGATTTCTTGCTTCTATATGTTGCAGAGTTTGTAAAATCAGTAAAAGTCTTTCTACAATCTTTACAGATATATCTTTGCTTACTATTGTATTTACCATTTCTTGAGATTGATTCAGAACTACAATGAGGACATACTTTCCCCTTAGCAAATCTAAATTCTTTAACTTCTTCACATACTTGTCCTACTTTAGAGCCTAATACAAGAAATTCTTCCAAATAAGACAGTAATTCTTCTACTTGATTTAATGGTAATTTTTGTATATCTGTTAATATAGACTTCATACTTGGCATACTACACCCTCCGAAACATTGATATATCTATATCATAATCTATATATTTGAAAATATCCATTTTCAACATTGATTTAAAACATAGCCTTATATTAAAATAACAAGTCTCAAAATTTCACTTTAGGAACTAGTTATGTGTTTCGAATAAAGTTAATGCCCTTAAAATCCAAATAAATGGACTTTAAGGACATTTTTACTAGATATCTTTAAACAAGTTTTTAAGAACTAGTTAAAATTATCTAAATTTATTATAAAATTCTAATTTGATAGTATTGTTGAAACTACTTGATCTAGGTCTAAATTAGTATTATCTAAAAAGTATTGATTGGGAATATTAGAAGTTTTAAACTCACTTCTAAGAACTTTTACTCTTTCTCCCATTTGACAGTCCACTTCTCTTAATTTATCTCTTTTTAAATTTGTAACTTCATCTGACCATAAAACAGCATAATGAACTTCATAACCTAAATCTAATATTGGTTTTGATATTTTTTTTGCATCATCCCAAAATATAACCCAGTCGCTAATAACATTGTATCCTTGACTTAAAAAGTTTTTACTTAAATCTATAATGTTTTCTAATACTAAATCCTTAGCTCTTTGAGATTCCCATGGCTTTTCATATCCAGAAACAGGCATATGACTTATTATATCACCACTTATGTAAGCACTCTTATTAAAATTACTTGCTAGAATATCAGCAGTTGTTGATTTACCAACACCAGCAGGTCCAGAAAGTATTATTATTTTGCCTTTCAATTATTACATCCCCCTTTTGTAACTATTCTATAGTTAATATTAGAGCATTAAATTAAAAAATAATACAGTTTTAGATAAATATATTTATTAACTAGTTCTAAAATTTCAGTTTAGGAACTAGTTTGTATTTAGAATAAAGTTAATGCTCTTGCAATCCATTTATTTGGATTATAAGGACATTTTTACTAGATATCTTTAAATGTGTTTTTGAAGAGTAATTGTAATTTAAATAATTTCTCTATATTAATTAAAAAAATCATTTATTATTAAATTAATTTGCTATAATAAAAATATTATTTTATACTTAAGAAAGGATTTGATTAATATTTTTCAATTTATTGCAATAATTACGGGTTTTATAAGTCTATTAAATTATTCACTTTGGACAAACAATAATCTTAGTTCAGCATTTAAGTTGTTAAGTGTAGGTGGACAAGGCTTATTATTATTAATCACATTAATAATAACTGTGACTTACTCTGGAAAAAAACTAAAGCTTAATTATGAAAATCGATTTTATAAAGTTTTTACATTTAGATACTCAATCTTATTAATTTCATCATTAGGAAATTTATGTATTTTTATTGTATTATTTCTAAATTTAATCGGTAAAATAAACAGATTATAATAAATTTATAATATCCATCTCAAATATCTAATTTTAGATAATTAGTTTTTAAATTTCAGTTTGATATTTAGAATAAAATTAATGCCCTTAAAGTTCAAAAAAATGGATTCTAAGGGCATTTTTACTAGATATTTTTAAATGTGTTTTTAAAGATTAGTTTGCTATAATTAACATATTAAATATTTAGGAGGATTAGAAGTATGATAGTTTTAATTGCAGGTAGCTCACATTCTGGAAAGACATTATTATCTCAAAAACTACTTGATAAGTATAAGTTTCCGTATATATCTATAGATCATTTAAAAATGGGACTTATAAGAAGTGGAAATACTGATTTAACCCCTGAAGATGATGATAAATTAACGGATTATCTTTGGCCTATTGTTAGAGAAATAGTAAAAACAGCTATTGAAAATAAACAAAATCTTATTGTCGAAGGGTGCTATATTCCATTTAATTGGAAGGAGAGCTTTGATAAAGACTACGCTAAACAAATAAAATATATTTGCCTTATAATGACTAAGAAATATATAGAAGATAATTTTTCAGATATAAAAAATTATGCAAATACTATAGAAAAACGTTTAGATGATTCGAGTTGTATAAAAGAAGAGCTTATAAAAGATAATAAGTTAAATCTTAATATGTGTAAAAAATATAATTGTGATTATGTTCTAATAGATGATAATTATAAATTTGAAGTAGTTCTATAAAATTTTGTAACTAGTTATTAAGTTTAGGTTTTAGGAAGTCTAGCAAAAAATAAGATAGATTCGATTTTAAGTTATGTATTTGCAATAAAGTTAATGCCCTTAGAATCCAAATAAATGGATTTTAAGGGCATTTTTACTAGATATCTTTAAAGGTGTTTTTGTGGAAGAGTTAATGTGTTCACAACGAAATACGTGTAAACTTCAGAAAGGATACTTCCAATTTTTATAAATATTTCGTCGTCCATCCCTTTATTGAGTTTCTAACTGGTTATTTTTAACTTTATCAACGAAGAAAACCGAAATTACTAATAAAATTACTGCTACTATAGACATGGCAAAGAAAGTTACATTTAAACCATGCATTGGAGCATTTTTTCCATAAGTTGGAATAGAATTAGTTGAAATCATTGACATAACTCCAACAAACATTGCTGCACCAATTGCTCCTGCTATTGTTCTAAGTGATGTTAATAATGCAGTCGCATCTGTTACTAGTGATTTATCTACGCTATTTGTACCCCATGTAACTAATGGCATCATTAAGCAAGCAATAGCAATACTTCTAATTACATGGTATAAAGCTGGTATATAAATAGGTGTACTCATAGAAATAAAAACCATTCCTATATTACTAATAAACATAAAAAGTGCACCTATAATAAATAATTTTTTCATCCCAATTTTATCAAATAATTTTCCAGTAAATGGACTAACTACAGTCATTGCAAGAGATCCAGGTAAAGTAACTAATCCTGAAATAGTTGCAGAGTACCCCATAATTGACTGAATATATAGAGGCATTATTACAGAAGTTCCCATCAATATAAGATAAAGTAACATACTACCAATGACACTTAATGTATATTTTCTAAATTTTAGTACTCTAAGATCTAAAAAAGGTTGTTCAATGCTAAATTGTCTATATACAAATAAAATTGAAGTTATAATACCTACAATTAAAGGAATTAGAACTGAAGTACTAATAAAACCAAAACCTGCTATATTTCCAATTCCTAAAGTAATACCACCAAATGCAAATATGCTTATAGCAAAAGAAATGGCATCAAACTTTTTATTTTGAGTTTCTAAGATATTATCAAATACTGAAATTGCAAATACAAGTGAAACTAACATGATTGCCATTGTAATAAAGAAAATTGATCTCCAACCAACAGTATCAATAAGAATACCAGCTAGTGTAGGAGCTATAACTGGAGCAGCTGCAGTAGCTAAACCATACCATCCCATAGCTGTTCCTTTTTTGTTATTTGGAAAAATTGTTAAAATCACAACTTGTGCCATAGATAGAAGAAGACCATTTCCACAAGCTTGTAATACTCTACCAATCATCATAATTGGGAAATTTGTAGCAAATGCACATATAAGTAAGCCAATAAGAAATATTCCTATACCAGCTAAATAAAGTCTTTTAGTTGGAAAACGTCTAATTAAAAAAGCTGTTAGTGGCATTATGATACCCAGAGCTAAAGAAAAACCACTAGTTAGCCATTGTCCCGTTGTAACATCAATTCCAATATCTTTTGTAATTGGTAAAAGTGCAGTAGCTAATGCTGTTGAAAGTAGTGAAGTTGCAATACATGAAATTAATATGTTAATAAAAATTAAATTTCTTTTTTTATCCGTCATTTCTAGTGAATTACTCATTTTCGTCATCTCCTAATTCGGTGTAATAGTCTTTAATTTTTGATAAGATATATGTAAACTGCTGTTTTTCATCATCAGATAGAGGGGTTACTATTTCGGTATGAGATTTAATTCTTGATTTTCTATGTTTTTTTACCTCATCAAGACCTTCCTTAGTTAGCGAAATAAGAAATGTTCTCTTATCTTCGGCGGAACGAGTACGTTCTACAAATCCTTTTTTTTCTAATTTAAACAATAACTCACTTAATGAAGTCGATCGTATATCTAACAAGGTGGACAATTTTTTTTGGCTAATTGATCCCATATTATCGAGTATAGACATACAACGATATTGTCCGGTAAGGGGATTTACATTTCCTTTTTTATTACGTGCATATCTATTACTTAAACGATAAACATCGAAAAAAAAGTTCTGCTATATCTTCATTTTTTAAATTCATTAATTTTATCCTTTCTATGCTTCGATTTTAAGAGGTACCTCTTATTATATAGGAGGTACCTCTTGAAATCAATAGTTTTATATTTTATATAGCTAACTAGTTATTAAATTTCAGTTTAGGAACTAGTTTTATATTTAGAATAAAATTAATGCCCTTACAATCTATTTTTTTGGATTATAAGGGCATTTTTACTAGATATCTTTAAATATATTTTTAAGGATTAGCTAAATTTCTTAAGTAAAATCATCATAAATTTATTTATTTTTGTTGAAAATATATCACATAATGTTATATATTTTTAATATAATGTTATTAATATATAACAATTTTAATTTAAAGGGGTGCTTCAATGAAGAAAATAAACTATTTTGGTTTTTTGGGTTTTACGAGCATTTTAGGGTTATTAGGATTTTACACAAATAATAAATCAATGTTTTTATATTTTTGCTTTTTACCTTACTTCATGTACTTTAAAGTAATTCCAGATGAATCATTTAAAGAAAATGTAAGGAAGTCTGCTACAATTGCTTATATTATATCTTTTGTTATTAGTTGTATTTCAATAGGATTATACGAAATATATAATAATCCTTCTATAGCAATAGCTGGACTTAATTTTAGTTTTTCAATATCAGGTATTTTATTTTTAATTAAGTTTTTGGCTATTGAGTCAAAGGAGAAGAAAGGACTAGAGTGATGCTTTTACGTGCAAAAACAAAAGAATTTAGAGCTAGATATAATATGAGCCAATCAGATTTAGCTAAAAAAGTTGGGGTTAGAAGAGAAACTATAGGTAATTTAGAGAATGGAAAATATAATCCATCATTAAAATTAGCATTTGATATAGCTATGTTATTTGAAGTGAGCATAGAAGAAATATTTGAATATATACCAGATTAAATAAACTATATCTTAAATTTTACTTTAATGACTAAGTTATGTATTTAGCATAAGGTTAATGCCCTTAGAATCTAAATAAATGAATTCTAAGGGCATTTTTACTAGATATCTTTAAATGTGTGTTTTTAGAGATTAGTTAAAGACTATTACTTTTTAGGAAATCCATTCTCATCAAATTTAAATCTCAAATACATATTTGGTATTGCCATTAATAACATTGCAGGCAAAATTATTAATGGATATATCATTGATGATGTGTTTAGGTTAATAGAGTTATTTAACAATGATAAAACCAGATAAAATGGTCCTAATAGCAACATCAAGTTAGATGCAATTCTATTACCTTCACTCCAAGTATCATTATTTTTTAAAGAAAATGGCGTTTTGTAAGCGTAAATAGATTTCTTACTTGGTGGTTTAATCTTTATTAATACCCCACATATGGTAAATATCAATCCAAATAGTAGTATTACAAAGAATGCCATACTTATCACCTCCTTATGCTAATATTTAGGATTATATCCTTAGTTAAAGTTTAGTATATAGAAGTTTGTAAATCTATATAATGTGCAACTAGTCATTAAATTTTACTTTAAGGACTTGGTTATGTATTTGATATAAAGTTAATGCCCTTAGAATCCATTTATTTGGATTATAAGGGCTTTTTTACTAGCTATCTTTAAATAAGTTTTTAAAGATTAGTTGATTAACTCACATTTCATAAATACTACTAAATCTTTTTCGTTTAAGCTCGGTTTATAACCTTCATCAATATCTACACTTGATATAGCTCCATCATTATTTGAACTAAACACAGCTATTGGAACTTCATCACCTAACGTTAATTCTTTTTCTTTTTCTAATGTTGAAAGTAGTATATCTTTTGTTGAATTATTAAAGAAATCAAGCGTTACATCTTTAGAAATCGAGGCAACAGAATTAGGATCAATAAAAAATCTTACAATTTTACTTTCTTGGTAGATGCCTATTGGTAATTCCTTATCATCTGTATCTAATGTTGAGCTATATATTTTATGCTCCTCTACAAACTTCCCGTTTTCATACTCTTTAGAATAAAAACTTATTTCATATTTGCCACTTTTTAAACCTTTAATTATGTAATCTATTCCTTCTCCACTGATTCCGAATGGACTAGTTTCGGAAGAATCATCTTTGACTATCTTAAATTCTTTTTCTACTTTAAGTTCTTTTTCGTTTGTCTCGGTACTACACCCTGTTAAAATTATTAAAAATATTATTAGATAACCACATATTGATAAATATTTTTTCATAACACCCCTCCATCTTTATTCTAGATAATAATATATTATAAAATCAAATAATTAAATAGTAAAACGGTGAATAAAGAGATTAGTATAAACTAGTAGTTAAATTTCCGTTTATGCCAACCTGCGTTTTTTCTGCAAAATCGCACCAAAATTTGATATATATATTGATAACTAAATATTATTTATATACTATTAAAATAAATAGGTATTTGAAATGTAGATTAAAATATTGGGGGATATAATGAATAATAGTAAAAATGAAGTACTAGTTATATTGACAGAACAATGGAATGATTGGGAAGCAAGTTATGCTATTGCAGTTTTAAATTCATTTTCAGACTATAAAGTTAAAGCCATTGCCGTTGATGAAATTCCTAAGGTATCAATGGGAGGTATTAACGCGTCTATTGACTGCACTATAAATAATTATAAAAATTTTAATAACCTTGCAATGGTCATTCTACCAGGAGGGCTTTCTTGGGAATCAAATGATTATGGAGAAATTGCAGAATTTATAAATCGTGTAATAGAATTAAATATTCCTATAGCCGCTATTTGCGGTGCAACTACTTTCCTATGTAAGCATGGATTTCTTGATAGTGTAAAGCATACAGGAGATAGTCTCGAATTATTCCAACAACAAAAAGAATATAGGGGAGAATCATTTTATATTCACGAACAAGTAGTTGTCGATAATCTAATTATTACTGCAAATGAAACTGCGGCTGTTCAATTTGCTTATGAACTTTTTAAAATTTTAGAAATTGATAGTACTGAAGAAATTGAGCAATGGTATGATAATTTTAAAAATGGTGCAATACGATAGAATGAAATTAAAATCACCACTATAAAAGTCTAATATACAATTTATCTAGCTATAAAAACTTTCAATATTTACATAAAAATTTATTAAAAACAACAAGTCTTAAAATTTCACTTAGGTAATATAGTCATGTATTTGCAATAAAATTAATGCCCCTAGAATCCAAATAAATGGATTCTAAGGGTATTTTTACTAGATATTTTTAAATGTGTTTTTAGAGAATAGTTTAAATCAATTTAATAAATACGCATATTAATAAATAAGGGGGGTGAAAGTTTGTTTTCATTTTATCAGTTTATATTTGTTGTAGTAATGTGGATATTATATTATCTTATTCTTAAAATATTTATTTTAAATAAAAAACTAGATAACTATATAGAAAAAGTTAAACTAAATGGAGATCACAACGAAATTTACATTACCCAATATAAAAAATATCTCAATGCTAAAAATATCTCAAGTACATTAACGCTTATGGTACTAACATTTGTTGTTTTTATGCTTAGACCTATGCAAATAAATAGTTTATTGGAATTAGCAGTCGTTTTAGGTACAGGTGCTCTAATTCAAATTTTAGGAGATAGATTTATAGATAAAAAATATACGTATAAAAAATAAGATTAAAATCCTGCACTTAAATTTATTTAGGGTATAGTATTCTAACATCTTATTAAACCTAACTTATGATTAACAAGTCCTAAAATTTAACTTTAGGGACTAATTATAGTTAATGCCCTTAAAATCCAAATAAATGGATTTTAAGGGCATTTTTACTAGATATCTTTAAACAAGTTTTTTAGAACTAGTTTAACTACTTAAATTCACCTGGGTTCTCTGCTAAAAACTCTATATGACCACATGTAGCACATACATAACATAAAATATCACTTATCTTTTCACCTTTAAAGGTACCTTTTTTCTTGGCACTTATGTATGGTTTTACTCCAATTGGTACAGCTTTAAAATCCACCATCTTCATTTCAATTTTACATTTCTGACATTCCATAAATTTTATCCCCCCTTTTAATATTTATGATATATGTATAACTACGGGGGAGGACGACATACGTGTAAAAATCGGCCACTTAAATTTGGACACATTGATATAACTGGAATACAGCGATTTTTTTATTTTTATAAAATCTATGGATTTTACAGTTAAATTGGAGTTATCTCAATCATAACTTCTAAGATTTGACTATGTGATTGCAGGTTAGTAATTTCAATGCTTTAAGCATAGTCATAACTAGCAATCATAAGTACTCATGTAATTTATGATTTTATCAAGTGGCTGAAAATAACATGTATGTCGTCCTCCCCCGATGATACACTCTTTTTTAATTTCATTTTTTATTCCCCCACCTATTCTTATTTATTTTTTATTTTTTCATATTCTTTTTTACAGGTTTATATAAAAGTAATAAAAAAATTAAGCTTATAATAGTTATTGTAAGTACTAAACCATATCCATAATTGATATATGTATGAGTGAAATTAGGATTGTCCACAGATTGAATAATTCCCTTAACTGTATTCCATTGATGAGGTTTAAGTATAAAAAATGATATAGTACCTATTATGCAAGAAATTATAGTTGATAAAATTATATGATATTTATAACTGTAATCTATAACTCCCCCCGCCTCCTTTCTAAAAAATAAAATCTATAAATTTTGATTCTCACATTAAAAAACGAATTTAGATAATAATTTTGTGACAAAATTATTATTTTTTTATAAATTTTTTGTAAATTTATAAATTTTTATATAAATAAGGATCACATTTTTACTAGATATCTTTAAGCAAGTTCTTAAGTATTAATTGCATATACTTAATTGTCTTTTCATATACATATTACTAGTCATTTGATAAAAATTTGGACAAGCCTTTCTAACCATGTATATATGGAGGTGTATAAATGCATAAATCTTTTTTTAAATAAATATAATTGGATTTACATAAATATTTTTAATTGTATCTATCTCATTAGCAAATAGATCCTGCTCTGACCGTTCAAATATTGAAGATAATCAAGCAACTGTTAAATATAACAAAACATCTAAATTTGAAACTTTACCTTATGCTGAAGATCCAGAGTCTCAAAAAGTTTCATTTGAAGTTCAGCCATATAATCTATCAAATAAAATCGTAATAGAACCATTAAATCTAGCTTACGATTAACAAGTTCTAAAATTAGGACTAACTACAACCCTTAGAATCCAAATAAATGGATTTTAAGAGCTTTTTTACTATGCATCTTTAAATATGTTTTTAGGGACTAGTATTTCTTAGTAACGACCACTAAAACATCTGTTTTAGTGAACATATATTAAACTATGAGTTCTGCTATAATTAAATTAAAATTTAATAAGGGGGAGAATTATGTTTAAGATTATAGAAATACATGATATTGAGGTTAAGTCTAACGTTACTGATCGTATATTAAGAAAACTTCCTGAGTGGTTTGATATTGAAGAGGCTATAGTTGAATATGTAGAAGGTGTAAAAGATACTAAATTTTATGTAGCTTATGACTTAGAGAAACCTATTGGGTTTATAAGTATAAAACATAATACTGAGTATACATCAGAAATATATGTTATAGGGGTATTAAAAGAATATCAAGGTAAGCATGTAGGAAAATCATTAGTTGAGGTTGCCAATAATACTTTGGCTAATATGAGTATTAAATTTCTTCAGGTTAAAACACTAGGACCATCAAATTCAAATAAGTACTATGCAGATACAAGGAAATTCTATCAAAGTGTCGGTTTTTATCCATTGGAAGAAATAAAAGAAATTTGGGATGAGATAAATATATGTTTAATAATGATAAAAAACATTTAATTAAAAAGCAGTCATAAAATTTAATAAACTGTTCAATAAAACATATGATTTTATGTGCAGTTTTTTATATTAAAAGAACTAGTCTTAAAATTTACGTTTAGGATATAGTTTAAATTAATCTAGTATTTTCACCACTTTAAATATATCTATAAATAAAGAAAGGATAAACTTAATTTTATTAAGTTCTCCTTTTCTTTATTTTATTAGCTAATTATTGATTTTTCACAATATTTCTAACCTGCATCTCACTAATCTCAAATCTATTAGCCAATTCCCTAAAATTACCTCCATTAAACTCACTTTTAATAACTCTATTTCTAGCATTTCTAATAACTGATCTTTTACTTGGAAAGTAAATCATACCTCCACCACAATAATCAACAATCTCCATACAAACATCCACCCCAACAACATCGACAAAATCAGCTATCCCATCTGGAAAATCATCTCTTTTAACCTCACTATAAAAATCCATTACCTTATCCCCCTTTATACTTATATTAATTATTTTTATATTATTTATATATAATTTTAACTTTTTATACTCTATATAGAATCTAATGGACACAATAGACACAGTTAAACATAAACCTTTGCTATAACTAAATTCAAGCCGTGTCCATAGGCGTGTCCTTACTCTAGTTTATATGGACACATGGACACACTTTTTAAGTAAAAACTTCAAATTAGACCTAAACTTATTAAAAGTATTAAACTATTATTAATTTTTAGTAAGGACACATTTAAGCATTATATAGACACGCTTTTTCATAGTAAGGATACGTTTTTAGCCTTTATAGACACACTTTTAATATACTAAGGACATATTTTAACATCCTATAGACACGTCCTAGATATTAATTACATTAACAAACACTATCTTCATCTAAAATAAATGCTCTTTGATTTCCATAAACCTTTCCAAATCTAAGCTTACCTGTACCTTTGTCATAAGACTTCCAACCTTCAATATTCCTAAGTATATCGTTAATCTCACGAGCAGCATAAGGATTCAACATCTTAGGATCTCCGTTAAAAAGTTCAACCCATATCTCCATAGCACATACCTTTTCTCTTTTTAAGCTCCCTTTCTCTGTATGATTAAAATCTCCGCCTTGAATATACATTCTCTTACCATCTATGTCCATCTTGTCCCAATTAGTAGGAAGTAAAGTATCTAAATACTCTCTTACCATACCTTCCTTTGGATTTGCCTCTAAGTGCTTACTTTGACACTTTAAGGCTATTATATTTTCTTCTTTACTAAGTAATAATTTTTCGCCACTTTTAAAAAGCTCTACTGTCTCTGCCCAAATATTATCTATTTCGCTTTCATTTAATTTTTCAAACATTGACTTCTTTATTTTATTAACTCCAACCTTAATAGGCCAAAATCTTCTATTACCAGTTCTATCTTTTAGAAATTCATCATCATTGGTAGTTCCAAAGAATACACATTGTCTTTTAAACTTTTCTACTCTCCTTCCATAAGCAACTCTATAAATATCTTCTCTTTTAGATATAAAGTGTTTAACGCTTTCTGTCTCTGCTTTTTTAGTTGCTGAAAGTTCTGCCATTTCAACTATCCAAGCTTCTTGCAATTGTTCATATGCTTCTTTTCCTATTACTGTGTTTATAGAGTCTGAATACCAACTTTTACCGAGTAAGTTTATAAAGTGACTTTTACCTATACCTTGCCTTCCTACAAATACAGCCATATAGTCAAACTTAACTCCTGGATTAAATATACGACTAACTGCAGCTACTAGCATTTTTCTAGCTACTGCTTTTGTGTAATCATTACTATCTGCACCTAAGTAGTCTATAAATAGATTTTCAACTCTTTTTTTACCATCCCATTTTATAGAATTTAGATAATCTTTTATTGGATGATATGAATTTTTACTTGCTACTACACTTATTCCATCGTATATTACTTGTTGAGATTTTATTTTATATACTCTTTCTATATAATGTCTAAGATTAGAATCATCACTATCACACCAAGTACTTTGACTTTCTTTGTCTTTAATTTTTCTCCAAGGTAGATTCTTCTTTATTGTTATTTGATGTGAAAATTCATTTAATGCAATTTTTCCTTTTAAATTTATATCATTTTCAAGTATTAAAACTATATTGTCTATTGTAGATGTGTACATTCCTTTTTTATTTATTTCAAGTTTAGTTATCCATAAACTATTTTCATTTTCTTCAATATTATCATCAATTATTTCAAATTCTTCCTTAGCTATTTTTAAGCTTTCTTCACCTAATTTTTTTATAACATCTTTATCATTTAATACTAATTCAACCATACTATCAAATGAACTTTTTTCATTTAAATCTTTAAATTTATGATTTTTTACTAAATCAAAAGAATTGCATAATTTATCTCTACAAGGATCAGTACTATGATGAGAGTATGCAAATAGTGAGTCTTCATATACTATAAGCCCACCATAAGAACTTCCGTCTTTATATGTATATCTATTTTTATCAGCTGTTGGTGTGTATACATCGCTTAAATACTTCTCTATTACTTCATAAATATTATAAGTTCTACAAAATGCACCTACTACCCCCTCTTTCTCTAGTGGGTTTTGTTGTTTATTACTGTCTAAAGTTGTAACTTTACTAACTCTTGAGGATTTTGGCCAATTATTTTTATCTTTATAATCACTATACATATTTAGGTATCTTTTAACATCTAAGTATTCTTCATCAACATGTATAAATTTAAACTCTCCATCTTTACTTGTTGATGGAAAGTACATAAGCCTACATGGATCATATGTTGTATCGTCAAAATAGTCTATTCCAAATTGATTCGCTATAATTCTTCCTAATGCCTCATATTCTATACTATCTACATTCTGATTTAGTGGTATTACTATCCTAAATCTTTCATTTTCGCTATTATGTTTATGAGTAGTATACATTAGACAGGAAAATTCTGTTACCATTTCTATGTACTCCATCATCCCTTTATATCCATAATCAACATCAAGGGTAAGAAGGCTTCTATACTCTACTGATTTCTTATTTCTTTTTCCATCTTTAAGGTAACCTCCTACAAACCCACCAACGTCTTTTATATTATCTTGTATTTCTTTTTCTAAATTTAAATAAGTACTATATGTTTCATTTGTGTATTTAGTTTTACTTAATTTTTCTATAAGCTTTTCAAATGGTATTTTATAATTTGTATATGTTTTATCTGTTCTATTATTACAAACTGCTATATCTATCATATTTATCCTCCGTCAATATTATTTATGTTGTTATTTCCTAGGAAATCTCTTTATTTCAATCAAAGCGAATTATTTTGAGCAACGGACCTGGTTTTTAGGTCGTTGGCGACATGAAGCGAAGCGAATTTTATTTTTTATAATAGTAACTTTCCTGTGTATCTGCTTTTAGTTTTAGTCCATTTAGATAATCTATATCTTTTTCCATAATCAAATTTATTTTATCTATATTTACATCTTCATCAACTTCAAGTACAACTTCATCGTGTACATGCATTACTATTTTATAACCATTATTTTCTAAATCTAGCATCTTAAGTGCTAATATGTCACGAGATATTGCTTGTACAATATTTTCGGTTAATTTGCCTCCGTATGTATAAGTTTTTTCAAATTTTTTTGTGGTTTGATTAATGCTTTTGTAGGTTAACACCTCTTTATTAAAGTTTTTATCTATTTCTATTTGTGGATTAAAATATGCAAGACGCCTATTAGATGGTAGCACTATAAACATATAATCATCTTCATATATAAACTCTAGATTATTGACTTTAACATTTGTCTTATACTTTACACAACTTATACTTGCTCTTTCTACACTTTTCCAAAAGTTGACTACGTTTATATTCGCTCTTCTATAACTTTTAACTATGCTTTCCATTTGAAAATTACTAAGGCCCATCTTATCTGCTCCCATTTTTATAAGTGCATTTATACCACCTTGATAGCCTAGGGCAAGTTCTGCTACTTTCCCACTTTGCCTTAACTTACTATCTTTACTTATTGTATTTATATCTGCATTAAACATTTTAGCTGCACTAGCTTCATATATTTTTCCATGGGTATTAAAAACTTCAATTCTCCACTTTTCCCGTGAAATATATGCTAGTACTCTTGCTTCTATTGCACTAAAATCTGAAATTATTAATTTTAAATTATTAGCTGGAATAAATGCTGTTCTTATAAGATTTGAAAGTACCTCTTGAGTATTTTCATATAGTATTTCTAATAATTCATAAGAGTTACTTGTACTATTTTCCTTTAATATATTTCTTGGTAAGTCCATATTTTTTAAATTAGTTTGTGGTAAATTTTGAACTTGAACTAACCTTCCAGACCATCTTCCTGTTTTATTAGCTTTATAATACTTAAAAAGTCCCTTTATTGTATTATCATTACTAATTGTTCTTTTCATAGCTTCATATTTTTTTATTGAAGTTTTACTTATCATTTGTCTTAAAATTAGTATTTCTTTTAAATCATCATCTTTCGTTTCTTTTATAAGCTTTTCTATATTTTCTTTTGATATGCTATCTATTTTTATGTTGTGTTTCTCTACTAGGTAATTCTTAACCTGTGAAGGGCTTTTTATATTTTCTATATTTGTTAAAGTTTTTAGTTTTTCTTTTAATATTTTTTCGCTATGTAGATTTAATTCTATTGCCTTATCTATTAATTTTTTATCTATGTTTACTCCCCTATCATTAATCTTTTGATCTATTATATATATTTCTTCTTCAAATAAAGTTGTTTTATATTTTTCTAACTTTTTTCTTATATCTCTTTCAACTATGCAATCTATTTTGCAGTAGTTTTTGAATTGTTCCCATTTTACTAAATCATCACTTGGGTTATGGTTATTGAAGTATTTTATTAATGATTTCCCTTCTTTATCTTTTTTAATATCTAATTTTAGAACCTCAGATACATTTTCTAAACTATGAGGTAATCCTAGTCTAAGTGCCATGGCTTGAGTACACTTAAAGCTTTTAGGTTCTATATATGTATTTAGATATTTACTTAAACATACTCTCTCAAAATTTGCATTAAATGCATATTTTATTATTTCAGGATTTAAAATAGCTTCTCTTACTCTACTTGGTAATTGTTCTCCATTTTCTAAGTCAATTACACTTACTTTTTCATCATCAAAGGCATAGGCAATAAGTAATATCTTAAAATTTTTATCCTCACTATAAGGATAGACCCCACATTTTGTAAGGTCTACACTGCTTTTAGTTTCTATATCAATTGATAAAATCATGATAATATGTCATCATCTTCTATTATTGTAAAATCATCTTCTGCCCTTGATTGACTTATTACTTGTCCATCACATATTTTTTGTACATTATTTACTGAACATCCTATACCACATATATTTTCTTTGTAATAAGGGTAAAAATTTAAGCTAACTCTACCATAACAACCAGGATAAATTTTATCAGGATCTTTTATTTCATTTAAGCTCTTATCAACTATCCCTGGTTTATATTTACTAGTTGCATTTAGGAAATAGTGATTTTTGTAAGCTTCATTATCTGATTTTTCTATATCGCCATCTCTTAAAGGTGTTTTTATTTCATCATCTATTTCACTCCATATATTTAATCCTTTTTCCTTTGCACTAAATATTGCCTCATTTATTTTTGATATTGTGTCTATATCACTTTTGGGTATTAGTATTGATAAAGAGTATCTTTTATCTTCACTTTCTTCTAACTTTTTTGGTATAAATATATTTGGATAGTTCATTCTAATTTTCCCTGTTATAACCTTCATAATTTCCCCCTAATTACTTAGTTCATAGTTTAGTTCTTTGTTTATACTTTCATAGTCATTAATATTAAGTTGTGATACTTTGCTTGCATTGTATTTTGATAGTATTTCCTTTGCTTTTGATACTTTTCCCATTTGAGATAGTTTTGATATTTTCTCTCTTATATCTTCTATTGTTATACATTCATTTTTGATAATCTCAGTTCGATTTAGTTCGATTTCATTAGTATGTATATTAGTATCTTTAATTTCTAAATTATTATTTTTATTTATTAGGTATGATAGCTTTTCTATTACTTGATTTATGTTTTGTAAATTTAGGTTTATATCTATTTTTATCTCCATTTTTCCCCCTTAAGTTTATATATTTTTTTCAAAGAATATATCATCATCATAATAGCTTAATATTTCTTTAATTTTGCTTGCTAGTAGTAGTGATGGGTTACCTCTTCCTTGTTCTAAGTTTGTATAGTAGGCTCTAGTTATCCCTATTTTTTTAGCTAATTCTTCTTGAGTTAGGTTCTTTTTTATTCTTAGCTTTTTTAATTTTACCCTCATATTTTCCCCTTTGTATTTTTTAAAATTATTTTAAGTTTTTTTTAAACTCTGTTTAATATAATCATATTATCTACAAGTATATAAGTCAATGTTTTTATCGAACACATATTTCCATTTTTTTACATATTCAACAAACCTACGTTTGTAAATTTAATTACAAACCTAGCAGTACTGGTATTGTGTCTTAAATGACTAAAATAAAGGATTTCAAATTAAGAAAACTACAGTTTATGTGAATGGTAATAAATTAGTTTAAAGAATGCTACAATGAAAATATGTACACAATTGTTATATAATGCGCAATAACTATATATATATCTAATAACATATAGATAAATTCTTATAATTCTTGCTAAACTTTAAGTAAGAAATAAATCTGTTTGGAAGGAGGTAAAACTTGTGCAATTTTCAATAGGGGATATTGTAATGTTTTTGATATTATCAGTATTTTCTTTATTTTTCATAAAGAAATATTACAAATCAAAGCATAAAAAGTATCTATTATTTTTATTAGTTTGTATATGTGGAATATTTAATAAAAATAATATGATTTATATTAATGGGATAGAAATTAATAATACAATATATGTAGAGATATTTAGGTATATAATTTTAGCTACAATAGTGATATTTGGATATAAGCTATATAAGAAAAAAGAATTATTTTAAGTCTATATATTGATTACCATTAATTAATATATTACGAACTTAGAAGTATATGCCTATACTTTTTTAGCGTTTAAATAGTTTCTAAAATCAACATTGTATTAAAACATAGCCATATAAAAAATCCAATAGTTTATCTATT
>NZ_HG529319.1 GCF_000499525.1 Faecalimicrobium dakarense
AATAGTTTATCTATTGGATTTTTTATTTCATAATATAATAAAATTGCGAAATATATATCTAATATTCTGTTAAAGAAAATCTCACTTTAATTTCTTGAACAACTTCTTATTGAATTAACTATCTTTATAATAATTAAATCTATATGCAACAACTGTACATAATAAGATATGTTTTATTGAACATTAATAACAGGTCTATTTATCAAATCCAATTTTCGTTATCTCTCCCTTTGATATCTTAAATTTAAGTTCAATTTGAGCATTATCTTGTGCAACTAATTTTATTCTATTCTCCCCCTCTGTTAAAGATAATTTCGCTGAATTCATATCCGTTGGTTGAGCGTTATCTTTATTCTCTATGATTATTTCTATATCCCCATTAGAATTTATTAAAACTAGCTTTGCTTTTCCTTTCGCTACTGATAATAGATATGATAGTTCAACATCTTCATTATTTTCTGCATTATAAGTCCATATTGTGTCCATTCCTTCAAATTCTAATTTACCTACATAGCTCTGATTATCCATAGTTTGACTTTCATCATTTAAATTAAATGAATTTGTATTACTTGAAATTTTATTAGTGCTAGAATATACAGATTTCATATTTGCACTACATCCATTTATTACTAAAGCTGATATTATACATCCAGTTATCATTATCCTCTTCATAAACTTTATCTCCATTCTTAATTAAAGTTATCATAATCTATAATTAATTATATCAGAACTTATAATTTGTTAAGTGTTCAATAAAA
Organism: Faecalimicrobium dakarense; assembly: GCF_000499525.1. Taxonomy (GTDB): domain Bacteria; phylum Bacillota; class Clostridia; order Peptostreptococcales; family Peptostreptococcaceae; genus Faecalimicrobium; species Faecalimicrobium dakarense. The sequence goes on from NZ_HG529319.1 coordinate 759, forward strand.
AAGAGTATTGTTTTTAG
>NZ_HG529320.1 GCF_000499525.1 Faecalimicrobium dakarense
TATATTGCCAATTACTCCTTAGAAATTCATTTATAAACTCAACTATTAATCTAGATGAGAAAAATGCAATAATTTTAGCTAATATTTATTTCTCTTGATTCATTCATCATATACTCTCCCTTTTTATAATATCCGTTACTTTTATAATAACATAATCTAAAGTTTAACATACGTTCTGTAATACTATAATTTACCTATCTTTAAATATTATGTTAATGCTAAAAAATCCAATAGGTCAACTATTGGATTTTTTAACTCGTAATATATTAATATTGTACAACTATATATATTTAAATTTCTAATTAATCTTTTCATATCTATGCCATCTATGAGGTAATAAATCAAACAAAGGAAAAGTTATAATTATTGTTAATATTTGTAATGTAATTTTTAGCATGAAATCATTCAAAATAATAATATTATTAAATACAAATGCATTTGCCATAATAATAACAAAAAAATATATTCCCCTATATCCGTTTATTTTAGGTTCGTAATCGGCATTACAGTGCGTACATTTCAAATGTCCATTGAAAAGAGCCTTTAATCTATCTAAAAATGTAAAACGATTGTTACACTGAGTACAATTTCTCATAAATTCATCCCCTTTTTTATTCATAAAATATAACAATTGTGTATTAAGTTATCTATAATTATACTATATTTTACAAAGTATTATAACTGTTTCTATATATCAGCATAATTAACTATCTTTCATAATAATTAAATCTATATACAACAACTGTACATAATAAAATAGCAGTAAACTTAATCTTACTGCTATTTTATAAACTGTAATTAGTCTAATATCTTATCTTCAATATTTAATAATACTTCGCAATCA
>NZ_HG529321.1 GCF_000499525.1 Faecalimicrobium dakarense
TGCCCATTACTTCGCAATCTAATATTATAATCTTTTTTCGATTCAGTTTCTATTTATCTATCTTTCTATTTTTATAAAAGATTGATACAAATATTACCTCAACTATTAAAATTGAAATCATAATACAATTAGCAAATATTATAGTTGACTCATTATCTTCAAATAAACTATATTGCCAATTACTTCTTAGAAATTCATTTATAAACTCAACTATTAATCTAGATGAGAAAAATGCAATAATTATAGCTAATATCACTACCCCTATCCATTTAATGCCAATACTTATTTCCCTTGATTCATTCATCATATACTCTCCCTTTTCATAATATCCGTTACTTTTATAATAACATAATATAGAGTTTAGCATACGTTCTGTAATACTATAAGCAAGTTATACCAACTATACTATCTTATTTACCTATCTTTAAATATTATAGTATACTAAAAAATCCATCCAAGATAATTTATTGGATGGATTTTTTACTTCGCATTATATTAAATTTGAGAACTAATCTATATTATCTTTTCTTGACCTTTTATTAATAAATTTATTTAGTATATGAAATGTAAAATACATTATTAATATATTTAATATAAATCTATCTATATTAAATAACGTAGAGTTCATTATAGTAGATCCAGCATTGATTTCGGTATTATACATAGTAAAAAATCTATATGGATACCCATATTTAAATGCAAATCCATCTGATGACTGACCTGGAATAATATAAGCAGTTAATAAAGTTATTATAATTGACCAATTTAAAATTTTCCTATTAAAATTCATCTAATTCCCCTTAGTAAGTTGTATTCAATACAATTTCTCATAAGAATTTCTTCCCCTGTTTTTTGTTGTTATAATAGCCTAATTATTATATTAAAGTGTTTTTTCAAGTTCTAAACATCCATAGTTATCATCTGAAAATGAACCTTCTATATCTACCATAGTTAATAAGCTAAATCCGCATTTATTCCAAAATCTAATTCCATACCAATTTTTTAAAGATACAGAAATTCTTATACTTTTAAAATTTCTATCTTTAAAATAAGATGAAATACTATTTACTATACTATACCCATTTCCATTACAACGATTTTTACTAGCAATGTACATAAAACAAATGTATAATATTTCATCTGATGGAAATCCCTTATATAAAGTAATAAAACCAATTAATTCATTATTATCATATATTGATAACATTTCAAAATTATCTTTACTTCCATTAGGAGGTAAATCCCCTTTAGTTATACAATCTTTTGGACTAGTTATTTGATGATTTTTATCAAAGCTAAAATATTCACATACTTCACCATAAATATTATTCAAATCATTTAATTCACTAATGTCTGATGTTTTTAATACTATATTATCTTTTGTAATAATGTTCATAAATAATTTCTCCTTAAAACCCCTAAATATATATTTTACCATTAAAGTATAACTTCTTTATTTATATAAATAAAGACATTACTAGATTAATTATGTTGATATCACTATAATAATAAATGGTCACCTTTATTCAATCTAAAAGTGACCATTTCTATTACTATATCTAGTTTTCAGTATAATATTCTATTTCGCCTTCATTATATACAAAGTTAAATAAATCTTGATTATTTTTTTATCTTCTTTTGACTTATCCGTTGGATTTGCATTTAAATTCTCCATAATATAAATTTGCAAATTGAAATCCTTGTTAGTTGTAACCATATATATAGTATAATTTATTTTTTCATTCATTCCTAAATTTAGCTTAGCACTCATTATTTTATCATCTTTTACTTCTACATCAATATAGACACCATCATCTTGATTTTCAAATGTATATATACTTAATATTTCATCAAAATAATTATCTTCTCTCTTTTTATAATCTAGTTTTAACAGATTCACTATATCATCAATTTTTATTTTAGGATTAGTCTTCATACTATTTACCAAATCGAAGTATAAATTTACAAAATCACTTGTACCTTGTGATAAATTCAACCTTTTCATTATCTCTCTTTGAGATTCTACATTATCTGTAGATATACTTATATTACAACTGTTACCCATCTTAACCATTTTTTTTGATGTATCTTCTATGTTCTCTGTGTATGAAATACTTGAAACTTCTTTATTAGTTTCATTATATAATATTTCAACTTCATTTTTATCCGCATATATAAACGTATTACTTGAAAAATCGCTTACTTTAGGCTCCTCTCCAAACGTCTCTTTATAACTTTCCTTTTCTTCTTTTGAGTATGTTTGAAGTTCATATTCATACTCAAACTCTTTAAGTGCTTTCTTTGAGTCTTCTAATGAAATTTCTTTCACATCTTTATCTAATGATTGAACATAAAAATCTTCTAGACTAGCACTTTGATTTACAGCTTGTTTTTGACACCCTGTTATTGTAAAAAATGTTAAAGCCCCTATCATTATTATTTTTTTCATCTTTCCCCCATATATCTCTTTCTAATGTTATTTCTAACCATATTATGTAATATTAACACATTTATAGAACTTATTTAAAATTTCTTTTCTAACTCTATACCACTTCAAATTTCTAAATCCTTCGAAGAGATTATATTTTCTACATCTATTCATATTACTATTATACACAAGTTTTACACAGTTTTTAAATGGTTATAATTTCCTTGTAATTAAAAAATGACCTATAAAATAGGTCACTTCAAAAACTGTGCACAAAAGGTGCTTTTATGTATCTCTTTACTTAATTAAATATATATGAAAGTTATGTTTTTTGAACACTTGAAGTTATTTAAGGGCTAATTTATTTTTTTCTCAAACACAATTTGATAACAATATGCAGCATATACACCCGAAGCTGAAAAACCTGTGTTTTCATTTGCTGGAACAATAACCTGCTTTAATCTCCATCCATTTTTAGATTCTTCATGAATTATATTTTTACATTCTTCAAAAGTATCACCAGATTTAACTTTAAACCCTTTCTTTAATGGAACTTCTATAAATTTATACTCATACATATTAATCTCCCCTTTAACATGATCTATTTGTATCCTTTTGTGATAAATATATTACATTAAAGTATATTCTAGAACTAAAAAAGTTATGTTTTCGTGAACACGTCAAAATAGAGCCTCTATTTTAGCGAATACTTGTTATGATATAATTAAATTAATAGTTGATATATAGGGGTATTGAAGTATATTGGTAAGGGGGTCAGTGAATTTTATGTTATCATTACTAGTAGAATTATTTGTCCCAATATTGATATTGATATTAATATTGGCAGGTGTGGCATATTTAGGAGAATATTTATTAAAAAGAAAACTTAATCCAAATGAAGCATATCTAAGTGAAATAAAAGAATTAGAAGGCACGGACAGATTTAAGATATTAAATCAGATTAATTCAATCGCTTTATTTATAGTGTTTATTATTCCAAATTTTCATGGAGCTTTAGTTTTATTGTTGATAATATCAGTTATAATTGAAGCAATTCGTAGTAAATATAAATTGGACTATCTAAGTACTAAAATTGAAAATGATGATACACGAAAATACATATTATATAAGCTATGGTTGGAATATATTGTATTTATAGTAGCATTAAGTTACTCTTTGGTATACGATAATTTATTTTTCGGGACTTAAAGTACAAAATGATTTTTGCAACATATTCACATTGATTTAGATGAAAATATTAATAAAAAAATCCCAATAAATATTAGGACTTTTTTAAATATTATTCTGAAATAGTATAATGTATATAAAAAGTTATGTTTTATTAAACATGCTTAATCATTCTTTTCTATTTACAATTCATTAAGAAATTGTTGTAATCTTTCCATATACTTTCCAATATGAATACCGTCTAAAAGCATATGGTTAACTTGTATAGAATATGGTAATAAGATATTATCATCCTGACTAAAGTATTTTCCAAAAGATATCCTTGGAATAGAATCGTCCTTATCCATTACAATCTCATTTGATATACTAGTGAAAGATATCCAAGGAATACAAGAAAAATATATTAATTCATCTTGCTCAAAATCAGTTTCAGGAAAATACTCTATTTGGTTAATTGACATTTCTTTTGCATTATTTGAAAAATTAATAATACTATCCCCTAAGTCTAAAGTTACAATTTTAAACAAATCTTCATCAGGACTCATATCTGTAAAAGATGGTTGTAACTTATCATGAAGAATAATTTTTCCATCTCTAATCTTATAACGAAAATCTTCTATTTCATTCATTACATATGTAGATGCATAAATCATACTATAATAAAATGAAAGTTTATTTTTTTTTACAAATTTCAAAAAATTAGTCACATCAATATTTGAACATATATTAAATTGTGGATTATCTACTTTCTCAAAAAAATTGTAATGATTTTTTCTCTTCCAAGTATCGAAGTTAATATACTGCATACTTACCCCCTAATTAGTTCTTAAGTATTATTATAGAATAACTTAATAGTCTACACAATAAGATGTAATAGTTTTAGAGTCTCCACTAAAACAGATGTTTTTTGACACTTGAAATTATTTAAGGATTAATCTCAATATATCTAAATTATTCTCTTTATTTCCCATATTTATAGTTGTTGATTTTACCTGTTGATATCCTAATGAGTCCCAAAATTTTCTTCCTTTAATATTTTCTTCTACTAATCCTATTTGGAATGTATCAGCTCCTTGGCTTAAAGCATACTTTTTGATTTCTTCGTGGATTATTCTACCTAATTTTTTATTTCTTTCATTTGGTGAAAGTAAAAGTAAACCTATCATTCAAGTTCCATTGTTAGGATAGTTTTTAAATATATCTACCATACCAATTACTAACTCACACTTATTGTATACTCCAAGTGTTAATGAATCCTCCAATGTTTTTTTATCACTATATTTGAAAATATTGTCTATATCCTCATCAGTTGCACTTCTGCCACTACACATTATATGATAGTCCGAACATAAATCATATAGATGTTTAATTTCACTATGATTAAAAGACGTTATAGGCTTAATTAAATACTTATTATCTAATATAGCTTTTATCATACTATATTCCCCCTTTAGTTAATTAAAACATACAAATTATAATCAATTATCAATTTAATTATAGCAAAGCAGTAAAATAATAGAACATGTAGCTAAATATAAATAAAAATACTCCCAATACATCTTGGGACTATCTTTATTTATATTTATTATTCTGAAATAGTATAATCGCTATGCTTAGCAGTTCTATTAGCAATATAATATTTACCCTTTTCGTAAACTTTGCCTTTATAAGTTACATCATAAGCATACTTAACAAGTACAACATCAGAGAATTTACCTCTCAATGGTTTGCCATTAATCAAATAGATTTCACTAAAACTTGCTACCATATATGATTCTAAATCTCTTTTAGGTTTAAATTTATATAAATATTTCAAAGAACTTTTATCTATACTCTTACCTATCTCAACAGATCCTTGTATATCTTTTTCAGAAGAAACTTCATAAACATCATTGGAAACACTAAAAATAGAATCATTGTATCCAAATAGAGGTGTAGAAGGTTGTGCTATCTTAAATTTTACACCCCATTTTGTCATATTTGCTTAAATAATAAAATAATCATGCTCTTATTCACATTATAACCTATTTTTTTATTATTTATCACGAGTTCTCTAATCTCATTTTATTTAAAATCATCTTTAAAGTCTATTGAAATAAGCGCAACATAACAGGTCTACCTTCTTTGGACTTTTCTTTTAATTCATCTCATATTACTAATATATCTATTATCCATTTATAATAGTTTAATAAAAAGGTGTTTTTGATTTCATGTACAGTTTTAATGGTATTTTATTTGCTTTTATATATCTCTTTACTTAGTTAAATATTTTAATTACTTCAATTGCCCTTTTGCAAATGTTGCAATATTCTATAACCATCACTTGTGTACCCAATGTAAGGCTTATAGAAATACTTTATCGGCAAAATAGTTAATAAAAATTGAAATACACTAAATATAAACAACGCATTAAATGATACCATTAAAACGTATGGTAAACTTACATTTATTAGATAGATATATAATAAAACAGAAACTATTAGCGATGCTAGTGGACCTCCTAAAATCATAAAAACTACCTTAGCTCTATTATCTACTGGTGTCCAATTGACATAACCATATGCCACATCTACTAAAGACTTATATCCATTTAGATTAATTACCAATCTATTTAGTCTTATTTGCTTATTCAGATTGGAATTTCCTATATTAACAGTTACTTTATCCTTTGTAAATATCAATGCTGGAAGTGCATGACCTAATTCGTGAAGTATAGTTAATATAGGTGTAAAAACAATATAAACTAATGGATATACTACAAAATCTATAAAATCCATAAAATCCCCCCTAAAAATAAGTATGTAATTTTTTATTAAATTATCAAATAATTTATAATTTCTTAAATGTCCACTAAAACAGATATTTTCGTGAAAACTTATACCGTTGTACTATTATAGAGTCAATTTTCAAGCATTAATTTTCTATCATCTATATTATGATTAACTTGTTGTAATTTACACTAATAAGCAATATACTTTTAATATATAAATTAAGGTATTTATGTATTATATTAAGGGGGGAATCTATAATGAATAAAATTGCTTTTATAGGTGGTTTACTCATTGATGGTACTGGGAAAAATCCTATCAAAGACTCTTTGGTATTAGTAATCGATAAAAAAATTGAATACACTGGTCCTAAAAAGGATTTTGAAAGAGATTACATAAAGGTTGATATATCAGGAAAAACAATTATGCCTGGTCTTATAGATAGTCATCTACACTTCTCTGGCAATCTCTCAGACGATGATAGTGACTGGGTTTTAGACGATCCTATTCAAAAAACAGTTGTTGCAGTCCAACAAGCTCATGAATGTCTTGAACATGGTCTAACTACTGTTGGTGAGATTTCACGTTCAGGTTTACATATTCGTAATATGATTGAAGCGGGTATTATGCAAGGTCCTCGTATAGTAGGTACTGGTTTAGGATTTTCACGTACTTGTGGTCATGGTGATTCTCGCAAACTTCCTTTATGGTACAATGAACAATCACATCCATGGGCTGAACGTGTTGATGGACCTTGGGAACTTCGCAAAGCTGTTAGAACAAGATTAAGAGAAGGTCCTGATGCTATAAAAATTTGGTCAACAGGTGGTGGTATTTGGAGTGGGGATAAAAAACTTGACCAACACTATACACTTGAAGAGATTCAAGCTGTTGTTGATGAATGTAATATGGTACATATCCCTGTATGGTCACATGCTGAAGGATATGGAGGAGCACTTGATTCAGCTAAAGCTGGTGTTCATCTAATTATTCATGGTCAAACACTTAATGATGAATGCTTAAATATAATGGCAAAAAAAAATATTTACTTCTGCCCTACGATTCAATTTCTTAATGAATGGTTTAAAACATATGCTCCACCGTATATTCCAGAAGTACACGATCAATACCCAGGTGATACTGTTGCTGAAAAGGAATTGAATCGTGTTTATGCTAACCTTAGAAAAGCTAAGGAAAAAGGAATAGGATTAACTATTGGCTCTGACTCATTCTGTTCAAGCTTAACACCATATGGTATAACTACTATTGGAGAAATGTATTCATTTGTTGAAAAAGCAAATATTTCACCTATGGATACAATAATGGCTGCTACTAAAGTAGGGGCTGAAATGCTTAAAGTAGGAGATATTACAGGTACTTTAGAAAAAGGGAAATTTGCTGATATTTTAGTTATAAATGGAAATCCGCTAAAAAATATTCGTGCAATAGCTGTTGAAAATATGGATGTTATAATGAAAGAAGGAACTATTATAAAGAACTCTTTTATAAAAAGTACTTTCTAATATAAATAAAAATAGTCTTAGTAAGTATTATCACTTGCCAAGGCTATTTTATTTGCTATAACTTGTTTAGACTAATTGTTTACACCTCTATATTTATTAAACTTATGTAGATGAATTTCAGTTAAAACTATCGGTCCAAATAAAATTAATATTTCTGCTATGTAATAAGCTGTACTTGGAAGTTTTAAATTCATTAAATTAGTTAATCCAATAAAACTAATAGAAAATATGAGAGATATTGTACAAGTCTTATAAATATAGGTATTTGCTTCTTCCCAAGTTTCTTTATCTTTCATCGCAGAACCAATTTTATAACCTGCATGTATATTAGGATATTGTTTATAGTCATCATGTAAATACTTACAAATTGCACCCACAAAATACATAATTATCCCCAAAAGAATTATTACCATTCCCCATTTTCCTCCACTATAATCAGATTCATAATATATAACAATTGCTAATTTAATTATAGCAGAACTCTCTATTTTAAAATGTCCACTAAAACAAATATTTTTTGAACACTAAAAAAGAGCATTAAACGTTAATGCCCTTAGTCTTTAGTATATTAAAATCATCCGTCTAAAGTTAATTTCCCCTACAAATTGAAATTTATATAATTTTAATTCGCTAATATTAGTATTGATAAAAGACCTACTAATCCAACTGTAGCAATCGAGGCAAGTATATTAAATACTTTAATAGTTTTATTTTTAAATACTTTAGCGAATATATAAAATACTCCAATTCCCACTATTCCACCTAATGTATTACCTATAAGGTCTGTTATATCTGTCGCACCTATAGCAAAAATAAACTGTAAAACTTCAATTGATAAACTAACAAAAAAAGATAGCGAAATTTTTTTAATAAAAGACCATTTTGGATTTAGCATACATGTATATATACCAACAGGTACGAACACAAGTATATTGTTGATAATTTCATTAATATATATTTTTCCATTAGCAATAACAGACCCAGAAAAAGGAATTAAATTAATGCTCCTATTACCATGAATTGAATCAAGTGAAAAACCAAATAAAAAACTCATTTTAAATAAAAGAATCCATATTAATATGAAAAAATATACTGTAAATAAAATCATAGTTAAATTGCGTTGCTTTTTATCTTCCATAGTATCCTCCCTCTAACTAATTAACCCCTTAAATTTTCAATTTTATTATATCATAAAAAGTGTTCATTAAAATCGATGTTTTTTTGAACAATAAAAAGGAGCATTAAACGTTAATGCCCCTACAAATTAGAATTTATAGAACTCTTATTATATATATTTAACTCTACTTTACCTTTGAATATTTAATTGATTCCATACAATAAGAAATTATTTGAACTAGCCATATAATAATTACTATTATCATAGGCATTATACCAAAATCCCACAAATAATAACCTAAAAAACAAAATATCCAAAGTATAAGACATGTTCTAGATACATACCTATATGCTTTGTAAGCACTTTTAAATATGTTTAACTTTATAGATTCATCATATCTATCTACCCATTTTTTAGCAGAATCTCTATCGTATACACTACCTTTTAATAATGGATTAATTTCTTCTGTTAAATTAGTTATTTTAATTTGAATTAATATAGATGATATAAAACATAGTATAAACCCTATAATAAAACAATTAAATTGTATATTACTAAGCTCACCATTTATATTATAGAAAGGTTGTAACATAATACCTATTCCAAAAAAGAAAAGACCAAGGATCATATTTACAGAAATAAGTAGAATTAAATAAGATAAATTTTCTTCAATTTTATCTATACTATTGTCATCTTCATTTGCTTGTTTCCATAAATCATATCCTTTTCGTGAATTAGTGTATATTACTTTACTTACTATTATCACTAAGATCGAAAGAATAAGACTTGCAAATGGTGTAATTGTATCAAGTATATCTATTAATAAACTCGATACATTCTCCCCCAAAATTTGTTTTAAATTACCAGCTATAGTACCTAAAAAGTCTCCACCAAAAATTTTTATTAATTTAACGGCCATAATACCTAAAAAGAATCCACCAATTGCATAGAGCAATATTGAAATTACAATACTTTTGAAAGCTTTTTTATCTTCTTTCTCAATTTCATTCTTACTCTTATTATTCATTAACCTCATCCTCCTCATAACTAAAAATATCCTCTACACTTACATTGAAAATCTTTGCTATTTTTAATGCTAAAGTAACAGAAGGAGAATAGTCACCACGTTCAATTTGACTTATCGTTTGTCTAGATACTCCGACTAATATTCCCATTTCTGTCTGATTTACATTAATTCTAGCTCGATATTCTTTCAAGCGATTATTTAATGGCATGTAATTCCTCCTGACTATTTTCATTGGCGTTTTGACAATTATTATTGTCATAATTAACTGTAACTCATGACAACTATAGTTGTCAAGCTGTAAAGTTGATTAGTTTACAACTCTATTTGCATTAATTATAGCTAATCTACTCTACAAATAAGAATAGTCCCAATATGTATTGGGACTATTTTTTAGATCTATCATTATTTATCAATTCTATTAGCAATATAATATTTACCCTCTTCGTAAACTTTGCCTTTATAAGTTACATCATAAGCATACTTAATAAGCACAACATCAGATAATTTCCCTGTCAATGGTTTTTCGTTAAGCAAATAGATTTCACTATAATTTGCAACCATATATGATTCTAGTTCTCTTTTAGGATTGAATTTATAAAAATATTTCAAAGAATTTTTATCTATAGTATTATGAAGACAAATAACTCTTTGTATATCTTTTTCAGAAGAAACTTCATAAACATCATTTGAAACACTAAAAATAGAATCATTATATCTAAGTATAGGTGTAGAAGGTTGTGCTATCTTAAATCTTACACCCATTACAATTACCATTAAAATTATAGATACTATAATAATACATATCTTTTTAATATTCACTTTATTACCCATTTTGATTTACACCCCATTTTGTCATTTTTGCTTAAATAATAAAATTACCCTGTTCTTATTCACATTATAACCGATTTTTTTATTATTTATCACAAGTTCTCTAATCCCATTTTCTTTAAAATCATCTTCAAAGTCTATTGGTGCCATACCTTAAGGGTAATTTCTTATGTAATGGTAATTATAATACTTCTAATTACAGGTAAGATGAATAGTTTAATGCAGGGACTTACTTTTGGACTGTTTACTTCATTTAGAGATATCTGTTTTAAGGATACTTTTATAGAAAGTATTAAATAAATACATAATCTTAAATATGTTGTGAAGTAAAAAATAGCAACTTTAGTTAAATACTATATTTAACTAAAGTTGCTATTTCTAATGTAAAAATCACATTATTTAACTTCTTCTGCTATAACATCATAGTCAGTTCCATTTAAACAAATAACATATCTTTTCTTTTCTATAACTTCAAACTTTTTTAAGTTATTTTTTATCTCTTTAATATTATCTTCAAACTCTTTTAATAATCTATGAGATTCATAAATATCAACTTCTTTAAAACGTATCTTATCTCCTGGCTTTAGCTGCGACAACTTACATAAATCAACACTTATAACATTTCCAGCTTTAGTATATCCCCCAACAGTTTGTCTATCTGCCATCATTATTATAGGTTTACCATGACCAGGAACTTGTATTGCACCAAAGGCTATACCATCAGAAACTATATCTGCACCATTTAGATGTTTTATAGCTTCACCTTCTAGCCTATACCCCATTCTATCGCATTCATTGCTAAGAGTATATTCATTTGAGAAAAGCTTTAAAATTTCTTCCTCATCAAACATATTATCTTGAGGTCCTCTTATAACTCTAAGCTCTACGTTATTTTCATAGCTTTTTATATAATCTTTTTTAAGAGTAGATATATACTTTCCTTCACTTTTTCCTAGCTTAATATAATCGTCTTCTTTTAAAGCTCTACCTTCAAAGCCACCTATCTTAGCCTTTGTATAAGTAGACTTGCTTTCCATTACTAAAGGAACATCAATTCCACCTTCAAAAGCTATATAAGCTCTACAACCTTCAATTGCTCCACTAAAAGATAATGTTTCTCCTTTATTAATAACATAACTTCTCCACATATCTATTTTAACACCATTTAGCATTGGACCTAAATTTCCGCCAGTTATAGCAATAACAGTTTTTTCATCAAATGTTATAGTAGGTCCCATAACAAGAGTTTCTATACAGGCTTCATCTTCTTTATTTCCAACTAAAATATTAGCAACTCTCAAAGAAAACTCATCCATACTACCTGATGCTGATACTCCATATTGTTGATATCCAATTCTTGCTCCCCCTTGGATAAGGCTTAAAAGTCCTTTGTTTCTAACAGTAAATCCCATTAAATTTCACCTCCAACTTTAGAAGCTATACTATTAAACTCTGCCTTAGTTATAGGTTCAAATTTTACATAATCTCCTGCACTTAAAAGTATAGGACTTTCATTTGTAGGATCGTATAATTTTATTGGCGTTCTTCCAATTAACTGCCATCCACCAGGGCTATCTATTGGATAAACTCCTGTTTGCTTACCTGCAATTCCAACAGAACCTGCTGAAATTTTTACTCTCGGATTTTCAAGTCTTGGAGTTTCTATTCTTTCATCCATTCCTCCTAAATATGTAAATCCTGGAGTAAATCCTAGCATATATACTAAATATTCTCTTTCACTGTGAATTTTTATGACTTCTTCTATTGATATGTTATTATGATTTGCTACTGTTTCTATGTCTTCTCCGTATTCCCCTCCATAAAAGACAGGTATTTTTACAACATTTTTCTCAATTTTATCTACTGATTCTAAATTCTTTTCCAAAGATTTAATAGAATTTATAAACTCATCAAAGTCAACTTTTAATGGGTTGTAATTTATCATAAGAGACCTATAAGTTGGTACCATCTCATAAATTACATCCATCAAAGGCGAATTTTCAATAGTTTTCATTAACTGAATAACCTTTTTATTTATAGATTCATCTATAACATCTCCAAACTCAACTACTATAGACTTATCTCCTGCTAGTAAATACTTACTTTCCATGATTATCCCCCTAAACAAATAACGTAGTAATATCTTTTAAAGAAATTATTCCACCAACAGCAGTTACTATAACTACTACTATTCCTAAAATAAGTAACCACTTAGGATGTTTATAATCTCCAACTATTGACTCTTTTTTAGAAGCTATTAATATAACTCCTAAAGTTATTGGTAGTATTAATCCATTTAAAGACCCCGCTAAAATTAATAGACTAGCAGGTTTACCTACTAATGCCATTATTAAAGTAGATGCAAATATAAAAAGGATTATAAATTTATTTTCATGTTTATCTATAAATGGATGTAGAGTTTTTATAAATGAAACTGAAGTGTAAGCTGCTCCTATTACAGAAGTAATACTTGCACACCATAATACTAATCCAAAGAATTTATATCCTATATTCCCTGCACCATACTTAAATGCTGATGCTGCTGGATTTTCTGGGTCTAGGGTAAGTCCTTTTGAAACAACTGCAAATACAGCCAAAAATAAAAATATTCTGACTATAGTAGCTACACTTATTCCTAAAATTGATGATTTAGTTATATCTTTTAAATTTTCTTCTCCAGTTATTCCTGCATCAATTAATCTATGTCCACCTGCAAAAGTAATATATCCTCCAACACTTCCTCCTAAAAGAGTTATTATAGGAAATATTAAAGTAGATGGATTTTCTGGTATAAAAGTTCCCTTTGCAACTGCTACAAGGTCTGGCTTATTTATTACTGCAACATAGCCTACTACTATAATAACTACAATAGCTAAAAGTCTTGTTAATTTATCTATAACCGGTCCTGACTCTTTTATTAAAAATATAGCTATTGATATTAATCCACATGCAATAGTAGACATTGTTACATCAGCGTTAAACATAACGTTAACTCCAAGGGCTGCTCCACCTACGTTACCTATATTAAATGCAAGACCACCAATCCCAACTAAAATTGCTATAAAATAACCTAATCCTGGTAAAACTTTATTTGCAATATCCTGACCTCTAAGGCCTGAAACTCCAATAACGCTCCATACATTTAACTGTGCTCCTATAAAAAATATAGTAGTCATTAAAACAACAAATCCAAAATTAGCTCCATATTGATTTGTAAAAGTTGCAGTTTGAGTTAAAAATCCTGGACCTATTGCTGAGGTCGCCATTATGAAAGCTGCTCCCATAAGAGCTGTAATATTTTTTTTACTAGACTCGGATTTTGCAGTAGTTTTACCCATAAATTAATCCTCCATTTATAACTTCACTTATAGTAGCTATTTCAATTCCTTCTTTTTCTAAAGCTTCTCTTATACTTTTTACAAATTCAATAGCTTTTGGATTATCTCCATGAACACAAATAGAATCTGCCTTTATATTTATATCCCCTCCATTAATACTTTGAACTTTACCTTCTTTTACCATTCTTATTACTCTACTTATTGCTAGGTCCGAGTCATGTATAACAGAACCTTCTATCTTTCTTGAAACCAAAGTGCCATCACTGTTATATGCCCTATCTGCAAAAACTTCACTAGCAACTTTTAGTCCTACTTTTTCTCCACATTCTATCATCTTGCTACCTGCAAGGCCTAATAATATAATCTCTTTATCTACCTCATATATAGCCTCAGCTATTGCTATTGCTAGCTCTTCATCTTTTGCTGCCATATTATAAAGTGCTCCATGCGCTTTTAAATGTTTTACTTTTGTATTATTTGACTTTGCAAAAGCCATTAGTGAACCTAATTGATATTTCACATAAGCCTTAGCTTCCTTAGGTGTTACTTTCATTTCTCTTCTTCCAAATCCCATAAGGTCCATAAATCCAGGGTGAGCACCTATTGATACATTATTTTTCACTGCATTTTTCACAGTTTCCTCCATTTGTAATGGATCTCCTGCGTGCCATCCACAAGCTATGTTTGCTGAAGTTATATGTTTTAAAACTTCTTCATCCATACCTAGTTTGTAATTTCCAAAGCTTTCTCCTAAATCACTGTTTAAATCTACTTTGTACATTGTAAGCCCCCTTTTTTACATTTTTTGAAATCGTTTTCCTTTTTAGCGAAATTTCTATAAAAAGAATAAAGTATGACTAAATTAATCTAATTATAGTCATACTTTATTTATTTCTCTATTAGTTTTTAAATACCCTTTCAATAAATAAATTTAGTTAGTTTTTTAATATTCACATTCCTTACTTTTTACTTTTACCATATTTAATACTATTTGAATAAATACTGCTAATATTAATCCAAATCCTATTATCTCAACTATTCTTGCAACTTGATTATAGCTATACTTTAATTCTCCTACTAAGCACGTTCCCCATATAAATAATGATCCACTAGTTTGAATCAAATTTAATAAATTACATCTACTCTTTCTTAAGCAGAAAGATTGTATCTATTCTACGGTTTTACTTTTAAATAGATTATCCTATTTAATTATAAATTAGCTTCAACAGGTATTTGTATTTCAGTTAACCAATCTTTCTCATCTTCTTTATTCCAAATACCATCTATATATGATTCTCTTGGATTTCCTATTAATTTATATTTATTTTCTTTTATCCACTTAAATGCATATGAATAACTTTCTCCTAAACTTGAATATGGACCTTTATGTAATATACAAACTGCTTTTTCTACTTCATTTATAATTTTAAACGCTAAAATTTCACTATCTTCTTTTAAGCTTACTATTGATTCACATATCTCTACATCTATATTAGTTTCTTTATATTCTCCATCGTGGTAAATATTAAAACAATAGCTTGGAGATGCACATACACATCCTAGTCTTTCCATTTCTTTAGCCATTATATTTGGGCATAGATGAAAAAGTTCATCGTGGCTTTTTATTACTTTTCTCATTGATGCAACTTTAACCTCTGGTAGTGACTTAATAATTATATTTTTCATATTATCTTCTCCTTTTAAATTTGAAAGATAACTACGAAGTTTTAAAAGTTTATATTCTTCTTTTTTTATTGCATTTAATACTTCTATTTCTTTAGATTTTATTATTTCTTCAACTTTTTCAGGATTATCTATTGCTTCCTTTATTTCATTTAGGGATAATCCCATTTGTTTTAATGTTATTATTTTATGTAATTTTGGCAATTGCTCTGTTGTATAGTATCTATATTTTGTAGACTCATCTACATATTCTGGTTTTAATAAACCTATATCTTCGTAGTATCTTAATGTTTTTGTTGTTACCTTGTTAATTTTTGAAAATATTCCTATTGGAAACATCTTATCACCTGCGCATTTGATTTGATAATTTAATTTTAACCTTTACCCTAAGGTTAAAGTCAACTAAAAATAAAAAAGTATATCAGAATAATTATACTCCTTCTGATATACTCTTACTTTTTATTGCTTTAAATATATAATTACCAAACAAGCAAAGAACACTACAAATAATATTATCCTATACAGCCATCTACTTATCTTAAATGTCTTTTCACTTATATTGTAATTAATTAAATAATCTACAATACTAGGTGCAATAAATTTCTCTATAATAAAAATTGGTAGCACTATGTATATAAACATAATAGCCCAAAAGTTATCAAATAGATTATTAGGTAATCTAATCCCAAATGGTAAATCAACTATACCCATCATATAAAAAATATAAATAGGCAAATAAATATATGAATCTACTAGTTTACGATACTTATCATATCTTATAATATACTTTACAAAATAGTCTCTGTATAAAGATATAGATATACTGTCTAGAATATTTTCTTTGGGCATAAAATCAGAATTGTCTTTATACATATAAACTTCAACTAAGTACATAACAATATCTTCTGTATTATTATCATTATTTGATACATTGAGCTTAGGTATTTTTTTAGAAATTTTCTCTATTCTAAATGCTTTTTTATTTAGTATTTCATCAAGCTTATTCTCTATTATAGTTTCTAAATTATCATTTTTAGAAATATCTATCTTTATAAAAAAATTATCTTCATAATAAAGTATGTCATCATAATCATTTTTTACTATTATTCCTATAGTCTTTTTATCCATAAACTCCCTCCTATAATTGTCCGTTAGACTCTATACAATAATTATAAACGATTCTTGTATAAATATGGTGATATTACGAAGATATTCTGGTAAATATGTTTTATTAAATTTTGCTTAAAAGTATCTTTTCAAAGTTTTTATCATTTAATATCTCATGTGTTACAAATTCACCATTGTAATACAGACTATATGTAGTAAATGGTGTAATTGAGTTTTGTGATTCCTCTTTACTTTCGTATTTGATTACACGAAAATCAATTCCTTTTTCTTTTGCATAATCACTTATTATAGGCACATACTTAGAGGTGAATGGACATTGATTTGAATAGTACAATGTAAATCCGCTCTCCTTAATATTTTCTTTCTTTACTGTATCTTTAAACTTTGGGACACTATTATTTTCTTCAAATGGTAAGTATAATAATTCAAAGTATGGTTTTGTAGTATCAGCTAGTAAAAAACCTTTACTCTTTAAAAACTTGCCATCTGATAAATAAGGTCTCTTTTTATATGATGTTAATACAACTAATCCCTTCTTGCCTTTTTCTTTACTATCCTTTATACATTCATTTAATAATTTACTACCTATACCCTGACCCTTATATTTACCAGAAACCCAAAAACAGTTAATAAACATATATCCATCTGCATTAATAGGGCACCAAGCATTTTCAGCAGGTATGTATTCAATAAAAACTTTCCCTCTTACATCACCTTTTTTAAACACTATGTTGTCATCAAACCTATCTTTTAACCATGCTTTTTTTGATGATACTTGAAATTCTCCCTTTTTATCAGAAAGTGCACAACATATATGTTCTCTATCTATATTCTCAATATTAATATCTATTATCTTCACAAGAATCTTCTCCTTGTTTAGTTTCAACCATATATCTAAGTACCGTTTTTAATTTATCTTGAGATGTTTTTCTAAAGTCAGATATATAAATTTCTCTATGTGCTTTATTTTTTATATATAAATTATTATCTTCACAAAACTGCTTCATAATTTCAAAAGTCTTGTATTCATCATCAAATGGTCCTATATGCATCATTTGAACGCACATACCTTCATCTATTACTCCAAATTTAACTTCATCTAATAGATTGTTTGGATTTTTCTTTTTTGTCATGTCTAATGCCAATTGGAACAATTCATCTGTAACAAAATCTGGCTGTCTAATCATTATAGTATACACTAAGTTATTTTTATCGAAGTGTTCTTTTTTCCTTCCTTCTTCATCTAAATCCCAAATACCCTCTAAAGGATATACAACGTAGTCAAAATATCCACTTGGATTAATTCCCTTTTTAGGCATCATCTTTATTGCGTAGGATAATGAATATAGTGTTCCTACTGCTTTAGAGAATTCCTCGCTATTTGGATTTCCACTTCCTTTTATCATAATAAATTTAAAACTTTCCATGTTTACTACTTCAGGCTTAGTCTTTGGAATATAGTAATTCTTTTCTTTTTTTCTCCATTCATGCTTCATACTTAATCTCCTATTTCTTTTTTCTTAATTATATAAAATATAATA
>NZ_HG529322.1 GCF_000499525.1 Faecalimicrobium dakarense
CTCTATATTTATTTCATAACTTCCATCATTATTATCAGTTATTGATTCTTTATCAAAGTCATCAAATACCCTATATAAAACTTCTTTTTTAACTTTTAATTTTAATTTAACTATTTTTTCTATCTTTTCTTCTAATTTTCCTATTCCTTCAAATTTAATGTCTCTTTCTTCAAATCTATCTTCTTGTACAACTAAATCCTTTATTCTACTTATTCTAAAAAGTCTAGTATCTTCTTTTCCTCTACAATACCCAAATAAGTACCATGTTTGCCCTTTGTATATAAGTTTTATAGGCTCAATTGTTCTTGCTGATTTATTTGCTAGACTATTTATATAGCTAAAATTTATTAGTTTTTTGTTTAGTATGGCCTCTTTTATTTTATCAAACTTGTAGTCTTCATTTAGATTACTTCCCCACCTTGAGAAATCTATATCTACCCAATTTTCTTCATTATTTTTATTTTTTATAAATCCTATTTTGTTCATTACTGAATTTATCTCAGGATATTTTATTGATGATAGTGCTTTTAATGCTACTATTAAACTTTCTTTGTCATTTTCAGATAATATTGTTTTATTTATTGAGTAATCTTCTAGTAAAGAAATTCCTCCACCCTTTCCTTTACTCATGTATACTGGAAACCCTGATAGTGATAGAGTTTCGATATCTCTGTATATTGTTCTTTTTGATACTTGAAATTTATCTGCTAGTTCTTTTGCTGTTGTTGTTTTTTTGTTTAGAAGTATTAATATGATTTCTGTTAGTCTATTGATTTTCATATTGCTCCTTAGTTTATTTATGTATTTTATTTACATCTTAATATTAAATATAATATTTTACAAGTAAAGAACCGTATCACTTACTTATGATACGGTTCTTTGTAACTACTAATTCTCCTTAGTCCTCGGAATATTAAAATTATTCGTATAAAATTAAGCTACCCTACAAATTGGAATTTCACTGACTAAACACCATTTTAAAGTCTTCAAATGTATTTAGTATCTTTATCTCTATTTGTTTTCATTAAGAAATCTTCCCAAAATTTATTAATCTTTTCTACTTTTTCACTCATATTTTCCCCCTCTACAAATTCATATTTATCTATACTATATAATTTTATGTATCTCTTTACTTAATTAAATATTTATGTGAAAAGCTATGTTTTATTGAGCATCAGTCAAGCATTAATTTTAAGTTTTGAATTTTAATATCTAAAAAAAATGTCCACTAAAACAGATGTTTTTTGAATAATTAAAGGCTATGTTAGCTTATTTCGTAATATATCAATATTATTATTCATTTTTGTTCGTAACATTTCCTATAATACTATCTCCAAAGCATATATCTATTAGAGCACTCAAAAAACCTAAAATTAAACCAGCTACAACACGACTAATACCTAATCTAATACCTAGTAAAACCGTTATTGATATTGCTAAGGCATGACCTGCAAAGTTTAATATACGTCTATTTATATTACTTAATTTGCCTAAGTCCCTTTGCATTGACTCAAATACACCACATGTTTTGTAATTTAATATGTAAAATAAAAAACTAAAAATTAGTCGTGACAAAATTGTAGCTATTATCATTCCCCATACACCTTCCACTTGTTTCACCCCTTTTATATATAATTTATAACAATTGTGGACTGTGATTATATATAATATTCAATTACTTTCCAATTTCCAAAAGTTTCATTAAACTTTAAGTAAAATACATTGTCTTAAGTAAATTCAATAAATCTATTTCTAATCGTATTTCTAGTAATATATTATTTATTCTCCTTCTCGCATATCAAATTCACAGTTATCAGAATTGATGCTATTAATTGCTATTGTAATTGTATTACTATACCCCTGAGATATTTCACTTTTTATTAAGTACTTCTTATCTACTTCACTTATAATCATTTTTAAATCTCTAACGTCATATAAAGTCCTAACTCCTGTTTGTTTATTTTCATTAGGTTTTATATTTTTTACTTTTGTGCTTATTTCATCTGAATTGTAGATAAATTCTATACAGTTTATTACTTCCCCTGTATTATTTTCGACTTTTAAAATTGTTGTACATGGAATTCCTGAAAAACTCATATATGTATCCCCCTTTTATATATTATAGAACTATACATTTTATATCAATTCTCAAACTTATATAGCAAATTTCATAATTGCGTCTCTCAATATACCTTCTCTTTTAAAACCAGCACAGGCATACGCTTTTTCAGCTCGATGGTTAAATGAAAACACGTCTAGTTCTAAGCGATGAAGATTTAATTTTTTAAATGCAAAATCTCTTGTCATTTCAATAGACCAAGAATCTATTCCTTTACCACATTCATCAAATTGAAATTTTGCTGATAATATTCTTCAGCATCATTTTCTTTTGATAAGCGTAAAATATAACCATTCTTTTCTAAAATCAACGTATTTTGATTCATAATACAATACCTCCAAATTCTGATTCATCTACACATTCTATAAATAACCTATATTTCTCATTTAGTTTTAGAATATTTCAACTTTAAAACTAATTTTGTTGGTATATAACCTAAAATATATGCTATTGAGTAATATATTAAATATATATTTGCAGAGTCATTTAGGTAAACAAAGATTATAACTAAAAATGTAATAAGTGATAAAGCCAACGGAGCTATCCACCCTATATTTTTTCTTGCACAGATTATTCCTTCTATCATAAAAGATAATGGGAAAAGTACAACTATTCCAACTATAAATAGCCCCTTCAAATTAAAGATATTTGATATAGTAAATATTATAAAAAATGTTATCAAAGGTATGAAAGTACCAAATCTATTTTTTTTAATAATCAATCCCTCCTTTAAAAGTAAACAATTTGTAAAAATTGCCATCTATCATATAATTTAATTATATCATTGCATAATCATTTTACACCATAATATATATACTTATATATCAAAGATATATTTGCGAACAATTCTATACTGCTTTTGTAATGCCTAGAAAAAGAGGGATCTCTCGTGAACAAGTTTATATTGAATCAGTGATTGATAGAATAAGATATGTTTTTTTGAACACTAAAATAGAGCACTTTAGTGCTCTGTTGGTTAACAATATAAAATATAATAAAAAAAAGACACAAGATGTGTCTTTTTCCCGAACATATATATATTATAATATAGTTATATTCTCTGCTTGAGGACCTCTAGCACCTTTAACTATATTAAAGCTTACTTTTTGACCTTCTTCTAATGATTTAAATCCATCAGTTTGTATAGCTGAGAAATGAGCAAATACATCTTCTCCTCCATCTACTGTTATGAAACCAAATCCTTTTTCATTGTTAAACCATTTTACTATTCCATTATTCATTTAAAAATACTCCTATGAACCTATTTCTAGGTTGCTCTTAATTTATTTGTGTATTGCTACAAATATTATTATATCACATGTTATTAATAATAGATAGTCTTTTTTTATTTAACTATTATTTTTCAACATATCATTAAACAATTGCCACTTCTCATTATTAATCTCAACTAATATACATTAGTTTCTATATTCTAACAATTACATAAAATTTTATCCTATAATTTTTCTTCTTTTTTAATATATTCAATTAAATCATCTAAGGAATTCATATATAAATCCAATGATGTTCCTTCTTCTAGATTGCTACTTCCATCTTTATTTAATCCTTTTCCTGCTGTACTTCTAACAACTAAACCACTATTTGTTAGTGAAAATACTATAGGGTCAATACCTACACCATCACCACCACTATTTTGATTTCCTACAACAGTTGCCCAACCACTATTTTTGCAAAATACGGCAAATGCTTCAGATGATGAAAATGAATTTTTATCTACTAGTAAATATATATTTCCATTATAACCTTTTTTATCTTCTCCACCTTCCCATATGCTTTTATTAGTAAATTTCATATTATATTCACTATAATATTTATAATCATCTATATTTTTAACTTTTTTCAATATACCCTTCTTAGGAAATTTTTTTATATCTTTTAAATCAATTCCTCTACTTGAATAATAATCTTTTGTTATTTTTCCTTCTTTGTGAAGTTCATATGTTGTACTTTCATACGTATTATTTACTATAGGCTTTACTATGTGATTCATCCATAATAAACTATTGCCCCCAACATTACCTCTTATATCTATAATATAGTTGTTGTAATTATCAAGTGTTTTATATAAATCTTTTATTTTATCAGTATCTTCCTTATTAAATTCTAAAAAGCTATTAATTTTCATATATGCTATATCTTCATCAATTATTTTTGTTTCTATATTATCCTTATTGTAATCAGATACCTTATCATTAACCTTTTTATATACTCTGTTTAGTTTGTTGTCTTCATTTAGATAATTTTCCCATTTTTTATTTTTATCAGTAAATATTTCATCATTTAAGATATCTTCTTGATATTTGCTGTTATATACTCGTCTATACCAATCTACATTACTAGGATTTATTAAATTTGTATGTCCATCATTAAGTAAACTTATTGAATAATTCATTATGTCATAAAATTCCTTATTGTTATCGCTATTTTCTATTTCTTCTTTTAAAATTTCATAAAAATCCAAATACTCTATGTTAGATTTATTATAAAAAACATCAAAATTACAGTAATTATCTTTCATTGTATTTATATAATAATCAAAATCCTCTACCTTTTCTTCTTTAGTTAATTCTTTCAATTTATCATTACTACTACATCCAACTGATAAACTTAATGACAAAATTAATATAACTAAACTTATTATTTTTTTCATATCAATTCTCCTGACTATAATATAAATTCCATAGGGGTATACCTTATTCCGTTCTTAACTTTCTCTGTATCTGTGGCAATAAAACCTACTTTATAATAAAACTGTAGTGCATATGGAGAAGAATTAAGTTTGATTTTATCTACATTTTTCTTTCTTGATTCTATAATAATTTTATTAAATAACTTTGTCGCAACTCCATTTCTATGGTAATTTTTATCTACAAAAAGAAGAGATATATGATTTCTTACACTTATTGCTAATACCCCAATAACCTTGCTATCTTTAAAAGCACCTATCATTATTTGCTCCCCAGTTTTGAATCGATTTCTAAATTCTTTATTTTCAATAATTTGTTTCTTAAATTCATCAATACCATCTTGGCTATAATCTGGAGCATCAAACTCCATAAATACTGTATCAACTAATTCAAATGCTTCATCAAGCATATCATAATCAATAATATTTATAATAAAGCTATCCACAATAACTCCCCCTATTAATTCATATATTATTTAGATTTTTCCTCTAAGACTTTTTTGTAAAATTCAATGCTTATATCTTCTAAGCTAACATCTTCTGTACTAAAATTATTTTCAATTAGATAATTGTAAAATTCCAAATCATATGCATAAGTATTAACATTTATTTTTTTGCCATATTGCTTATAACCTAAGTACCTTGTAAAACCTTGAACTAAGTTTTCTTCACACCAACCTATCCAATCATAAGCACTTTTACCTAATTTTTCATAACTATCAACTAAATATTTGTCTTTTCTTAAATTGTCTGCTATCTTAGTAAAATCATCCTTTCTTGTAAAATTCCTAAATAATTCATGTGAGAATTCGTGAAATGGTGTGCTTAATAAATTATCTGTACTTGTACCTGGCTGAATAGTTGATATCTTATAATTTTCATGTTCAAATCCCATAGCCCCTATAGGTGCTAAATCATAATAAAATAAAGCCTTGTAATCCTTCTTGAATTTTATTCCACTATTTTCTTCCATAAATTTAAAAATATCTGTATTTTTCTTTGCTAAAAAAGAATTCATCTTTTTAACATCTTTTTCAATACTAGGATTATTTTCTTGTATAAGATCCTTTAAGTATTCTTTATAAAAGTAATTAAAAAATACTTGAATGTCTTCTTTTAAAGTTTCACCTAACGCTAAATTAGATTGACTATTAAGCTTTTCTACTATTTCTTCAACACTAGCATTGTCATCTAAAGAAATAGTTTCTGTAATATATTGCGGACCACCATAATCATCAAATATTCTTATTAATCTCCTTTTCATATTAGAATCCATAGTAGAATAAGTATTTTTTAACCATTCATAATATTGTAATCCGTACTTTCCACCATTTTTATAAAGCTCTTCATTAAATTCAGTAGTATTTTTAAAATTAACTCTATAAACATCATAAGCAACTGTAATTAAAGAAATCTTTAAAGTTAATCCTCTAACCTCAATATTACTATCTTTGCTATCTATGTTTCTATTACTACAACCTGGAAATATTAATAATGACAGTGACAAAAATAACATTATTAATTTTTTCTTCATTTTTCCCTCCTAATTTTTAATATAAAATCATTAGTTAATCTAATTATTTTAAATATATAACTATTAAACTATACTATATTCTACTAAGCTCTATGACTATTTATAGATATCTTAGTAACTTATGTTTACTGATTCTTTAAGTTTTATTATATAAATAAAAGGCTATGTTATTTAAACATAGCCTTTTATAGTTATTTATTTTTCTTTTTCTCCATTTTATATTTTTTATAAAGAATATCTTTTAAAATCAAAACAGCATCCGTGTCGTTTAAATCAAACTCATCTTTAAAAGTGTCGTACAACTCAGATATCTTTTCACAATATGTATTTATTCCATTTATCCCTTGATATGAAGCCAAAATTGGATACTTTTTGCTCCATGCACTAGTCCAGTCAATTTCATCAACTATCATTTCTATACTAGTTAAATCCCCACCAATAGGATTTTCGCTAACAAGATAGTCATAACTTACATTGTAAAGTTGGCTTAGTAATTTTGCTTTAGTAAGTTCAGGAACTGTTTGATCCGTTTCCCATTTGCTTACCGTTTGGCGAGATACATTTAATTTTTCAGCAACCTCTTCTTGAGATAAACCTGATTTTTTACGCAAATCTAACAATCTTTCTCCTAATGACATAATAATCACAACCTTTTTTCAAATTAATTTATAAATATAGTATATTAAAAACTAAAAATTTTTTCTATCAAGTAGAAATGGAGATTTGTCAACTAAACTTAACATTTCATAGATTAGTTAATATCTTATCGATCAATAATCTCACGATTTAAGAGTTGAATAATTTTATCATTTTCCTTAAATTTTCTTATCATACTCTAATACAGCCTATTTATAATCCTATATTTTTGGTTTTAACCCTATTTTTTATTGGTATATATATTATAATAATATTATAGCCTAATATTAATTAGGAGGTGCCTTATGGAAGGTAGATTTTTATATGTAATGGCTAAATACGATGAAGAAACTGAAAAAAAATTAAATAAGATAAAAAAGGCCCTTTTTGATGCTGGGTTTGTTAAAAATCAAGCCTCTGATTTTCCAAATCATATTACATTAGGCTCATTTGAACTTGATAAAGAATGTGAATTAAAGGATAAAATAAAAAAACTTTGCAAAAATACTAAAAAGATACCCGTTTCATTTAATAACATAGGTTTATTTGGAATGAAAGTGCTTTTTATTGCTCCATCTGTAACACATGAACTATTAAATTTACAAGAACCATTTAATAGCAGCTATCCTAATAATTTCAACTGGGTAGCACATACAACAATGATACTTGATGAGCCAGAAGTGATACAAAAAGCATTACCAATTGTTGCTGAAAACTTTTCTTCTTTTTCAGGTTATATTGAAAGTATTGTCTTGTATGAATTTTCTCCATCAAGATTTATCTTAGAAGAAAAGCTAATATAAATAATAAAGGGATATGTTTTAAAATATATCCCTTAGTTATAGTTATAATAAAATTGTAAACTAATTATCTTTTATTTTCTACGATGTTTGATATAATACCCTTACATTTTCCACAGCCTGTACCTGCTTTAGTAACTTCGCCAACTTTTTCAACAGTATCTGCTCCATTTTTTACTGCTTCTACTACTGTTTCTATTGATACATTTTTACATTTACATGCATTTTTTAAAAGCTCTTCTACATCCTTAACTTCTTCTTCATTTTCAATAGCTATATCAGATATTCCTTTAAGCTCTTCAATAGTTCTAGCTCCTTGTGCTTGAGCCATTCTAACTTTTAAGTATTTTTCTAATTCTAGTGTCATATTTATTTCTCCTTAACATTTAAATTTATTATCAATATCTTAATTCTATAACCTTGTTATGTAATATAAAGATATTTTGATATTCTATATATTGCCCATATTAATATTTTACTATTTAATGTTTTGTTAATTAAAACGTACTTGCTAATTTTACAGCCTCTTCAAGTCCTTCTGCAATAATTTCTTCTGCCTTATCTCTGAACTTATTGTGACCTTCAATCACTACTTTCTCTATATCTGTTGCACCTAAGAAGTTCATCATAGTTGATACGTACTTAACAGCCATTTCCATTTCAGCTCCTGGTCCTTCAGAATATACACCACCACTTGCGTTTAATAATGCAATTTTCTTATTTCCAATAAGACCTACCGAACCTTCTGGAGTATATTTAACTGTTTTGCCTACACGGTTTAAGTAATCAATATATGTGTGTAGCACAGCTGGAATTGTTAAATTCCATAGCGGGAAACCAAATACAACTTTATCAGCTGCAAGGAATTGATCTAAATATTTATCAGCAACAGCTAGTTCTTTTGCTTCCTTTTCTGTTAAATCAAGTCCTTTACTAGACTTGAAAATTCCGTTAATCATATCTACTCCCATATATGGCAATTCTTCATTGTATAAATCAAGCTCTACCACTGTATCATTTGGATGTGATTCTTTGAAACTTGCTAAAAAAGTTTCATATAATTTCACACTAACCGCCTGCTCTGCTGGACGATTGTTTGCTTTTACAAATAAAACTGTTGTCATTTTTCTTTTCCTCCTGTCACTCACTATTGTGTTGTTATATATTTATTCTCTAAAAATGGCATCCCATTTCTTTTACAATAAAAATTAATATAGTCAACTTGATTGACTATATTCAATATAGTACAATATAATTTAGATAAAGTCAACTTAATTGACTTTATTTAAGGAGGTTTTATATATGAGTTATCAAAAATTTAGTGAATTAGACCTTACATCACTTTTGTCATTATCATTTAGTACATTGATTGATGAACTAAATGACAGAATGAGTGAATTAGGATTTGAGGATATTAGACCTGCACATGGTTTTTTATTTACATGTATCACTCCTAATGGAGCAACAGGTATAGAAATAGCTGAATACTTAGGAATTACAAAGCAAGCTGTTAGTAAAATGGTTGATGATCTTGAGAAACGTGGTTATGTAATGCGCCAAACTCATCCCACTGATAAGAGAGGGAAAATTATTGTTTTGACAGAACAAGGTCGCTTAATAATGAAAGCAAAAGAAGAGATACTAGCTGAGATTGAAAAGCGTTGGATGGAAAACATAGGCACTGAACGAATGCAAATGCTTAAAGAAGATTTAACAAAACTAGTTCATAAAGCAAATGAAGGTAAATTATCATCTAGGTTAAAACCTGTCTGGTAGAAATAAATCTGTACTTTATGCAATAATACTTGTATTTCACGCAAATTATTATATATACCTATATAAAAACTGATATCATATAAATATAAAATAAATTATACAGCTAGTTTGGGAGGATATATAATGTTTGAACTTTTAGTAATCGTATTAAGTTGCGCACTTCTGTTTATTAGTGCTTACCAAGTTTTAGTAAAAGATAATTTTAAATTTACGAAAATACCAGAAATTTGTTTGCAAAAAGTATCTATTAAAGATAGATTATATTTACGAAAATCAATAGGTATATCATATATTATTTTGGGACTTTTTATAGGATTGCTGACTATAACTAGGTCACCACTAGTAATTAAACTTATAATTATTAGTACTGTGATTATAGGTATCCACCTTATTAGAATAACTATAAAATTTGTTAATTTGAGATAATAGATAAATTGCGTATAAAAAATTAAATTTTACTAACTAAAATTTAATTATTATTTTTGTGAGGTTTAAATATGAGAAGTGCTATTTTAGAAAAGGGTGAACCTTATTACACTTATATGAGCAAAATTTTTAATGCAATAGAAGATGAACAGTTAAAATATAACTGGTTAATTACTAATTGTGAATGTTATCCTGAAGATAAAAATATTAATGAATTATTTTCAAAAGAATATATTTGGATATCAGGTAAACAATTTGCAGAGATTATAGCTAAAGAAGACTTTCAATTTATTTGGGGTGTTTTTTCAGGATTTTCTAAAGATATTACTTTTGAACAAGTGCTAAAATATGATTTACCTTTTGCAGATGGGTATGAAGGGTTTTGGGTGAATAATATAGGCATTCAGCATCCATTAGCAGAAGTAGAAATCGTTGCTTGGGATAGTTCTCTTACTTTATTAATTAGTAAGAATGACAATTTAGTTGAAAAGTTTAGGCGTAATCTTCCTATGTCTAAAGATTTGTCAGAACTAAATACAAGAAATAATATGTAAATATAATTTTTTACAGCTATCCTGTTTACAAATTATTTTTTTTGGAATATCATATGAGTGTAAATGAATATGAAATTTAAAAAGGAGTTCTTATGGAAACTTTACAAATGTTAAAAGCTTTGAGTGATGAAACTAGAATAAGAATACTTAATATTTTAAGAGATGGTTCTTTGTGTGTTTGTGAGATAGAGGCAATACTTGAAATTACTCAGTCTAATGCATCTAGACATTTGACTAAACTTACAAACGTTAACTTAGTTAATTCTTATAAAGACGCAAAATTTGTCTACTACAGATTAAATGAAGATACTATAAATCAATTTAACTTTATAAAGGCAATTTTAAATGAAGAGTTAGATAATGAAAAAAATTAAAAGAAGACTATGCTATCTTAAAAGCTTATAAGTCTGCCAATCTTAACTGTGATACAGTTTCTCAGATAAAAGATATCATTTCAGAAATTAAGGGATAAATCCAGGAGGTAGACCCATGAAAATAGCAGTAATATCAGATATACATAGCAACATATATGCCCTAGAATCAGTTTTAGAAAATATAAACAAAAAAGATGTAGATATGATAGTTTGTACTGGTGATTTAGTAGGATATGGAACAAGACCAAATGAAGTTATTGAGACTTTAAAGAAAAATAAAATACTTACAATAATGGGGAATTATGATGATGCTATAGGTAACTTAAAAATAGCTTGTGGATGTGCTTACCCTGATCCTAAAGATGCCCAAAAAGCTGGGCTTTCAATGCATTTTACGAGTCAAACTACAACAAATGAAAATAAAGAATACTTAAGAAGTTTACCAAAAGAATTAGTTTTTACATTTGATAATAAAACTATAAGATTTGTTCATGGAAGTACAAGACTTATAAATGAATACCTAAAAGAAAATTCAAAAGAAGCAGATGAAGTTATGAGTGAGTTAGTTGAAGATATATTAGTTTGTGGGCACACTCATATACCCTATGCTAAGTATTATGGAAAAAAGTTACTTGTTAATGCTGGAAGTGTTGGGAAGCCAAAAACTAATAGACCTGATGCAAATTATGTAATTATAGATATAAAAAATGAAGATGAAGTATCTAAAATCCCATCAAGTGTTGAAGTAGAAATTATAGAAGTTAAATATGACTTTGAAAAAATAGCAAAAGAAATAGAAGAAAATAAAATACTTCCAAATGACTTTGCAAGACTTATAAGAGAAGGTATTTCAAAATAAAACCAACTAGTAAAAAATTATAAAAAGGTGGTGCTTATAGTATGAAAGACATTACTAATGGAGATTTAAAAAATGTAGTTAGAGACAGCTATAAGAAAATAGTAACAAAAGAATCTGGCTTTAGTTGTTGTGGTGAAGATATCTCTAAAAGTATAGGATATTCTAATGAAGATATGGATACTGTACCAAAGGATTCTAACTTAGGTTTAGGGTGTGGAAATCCACACTTAGTTGCAAATATACATGAAGGTGAAACTGTGCTTGATTTAGGTAGTGGAGCTGGATTTGATTGTTTCTTAGCATCTAAAAAAGTTGGATATAAAGGATTGGTTATAGGAGTAGATATGACTCCTGAAATGTTAAGTGAAGCAAGAAATAATGCACTAAATAACAATTATAAAAATGTAGATTTTAGACTAGGTGAAATTGAGAATCTACCTGTAGCAAATGACTTAGTTGATGTTATAATATCAAACTGTGTTATAAATCTATCTCCTAACAAACAAAGAGTATATGATGAGGCTTATCGTGTACTGAAAACTGGTGGTAGATTATCTATATCAGATATAGTTCTTATGAAAGATTTAACTCTAGAAATGAAACAAGATGAAAAACTATATTGTGGCTGAGTCACAGGTTCCTCTTCAGTTGAAGAGTTAGAAGTTTACTTAAAAAGATCAGGATTTAAAAATATAAAAATAGACGTAAAGCCTGTTTCTAAAGAATATGAAGAAAAATGGGGACATAATTTAAATGTAGGTGAATATATTATGTCTGCTTCAGTTACAGCTAATAAATAAAACTATCATTTTATGCTTAGGAAATGTTTAGTATAATATTGACTAGATATAAAATTAAAACTCAAAAGGATGGGGATATTTATATGAAAAAAGTGATATCTTTTTTCAGCATAATTTTAATAGTATTTTCTTTAGTTGGTTGTAATCAACTTGGCAAAACTAATGATGCTAAAGTAACTATTGGAAAATCTGTAAAGTTTAGCGAAAAGGAAATAGAGGATGCAATAGAGTGTGTAAAAGATAAATTTAAGAGTTTTCAGGGATGTGATCTTACTGACTTGTGGTATGATGAAGATAGATCAAACACTCTTGTTGATGATTATTTAAAATATGGGCTCGGCTCTGAAAATGGATCTACTGCTGAGAATGTAATTGTATTAATGTCTAATTTTAATGTAGGTTCTTCAGGTGGAGATGGTAGTTTTGAACCTAATTCAACTTACTCTGATTGGCAATGGGTACTAGTAAGAGATAGTAAAACATCAAAATGGAAAGTTGATGATTGGGGTTATTAAAAATAAATATGAGGGGACTTCTCCCCTCTTTAATGTATAGTTAAATTTCACCACTATTCTTAAACATAACATAATTTTTATATTTATTAACTATTTTATTTAACATAATCAATTTATTTTTATTCCTTAATTAATTCTAGTGTTTTTTCTAATGCATCTTCTCCATCTTCTACTCTAATGTGTGGTTCTAGTACTTTTTGAGAATCTTTAGTTTCATCTGGTCTAAGCCATTTTACAAATGAAATTTGACCTTGTATCTTAGAGTTTTTAAGCATAAAAGGTATGATATTTCCAAATGAAGAAGGTGTATTTCTACTTGGTTTACCTACTAATGTACCTAACTCACCATCACTAACTACAGTTGCTAACCACTGAGCAGAACTAAAAGTTTTTTCATTCATAAGTACATATAGTTTTATATCCTCATTTTTAACTACATCATTACTTCTTTTAAAGGTTTCATAACCACTAGATTTAGCTTCTGGGTACATTTCATTTACTAGTTTTGAGTATCTTTTTACTCCTCCAAAACCTCCTGCTTTTATTTTAAGGGACTCTAGTATCATCTCACAAGCTGTTGAATCACCACCTGGGTTATCTCTTACATCTATAATTACATTTTTAAGATTATCTAAATTGTTATTTAAATACGATATTACCTTTTTTAAACTATCATTAACTTTACATATACCAAGCTTTATATATGCTGTGCTTTCATCAATATTTTTAGCATAAATATCATGATTGGATTTATTATATCTATCATAACCATTAAATTCTACTTTCATTTCATAGTTGCTTTTTCCCTCTTTAATACTTAATATTATATCTTTTGATGTATCAACACCTGCACTTATTAATACTAACTTTTCTTTTGACATACTGGAGTTATTCACATACTCATATACATAGTTTTCTGCTGGAAAAGTTTCATCTATTACTTTTATAATCTCTTCAACACTAACATTATTTATTGATGTAACAATTTTATTTGTAGGTTTGTTGCTATCATCTAGTAATACTAAGTTTTTATCTATATACTTCCAATTAATATCTAAAGAGTTTGCTCCTTTAAAATAAACCATTGTATGACCATCTTCTATTGATGATGTGTACTTACTAAGGGCTAACTGAAATTCTCCTATTGTCATTTCTTTTTTTGTATCTTTTATAAATTTATTTTTAGCTTCTTCATATTCTTTTGGTACTTCTTCTAGAAATATTGGATGAGTACTTTCCATAATGTCTATCATTTTATTTCTATCTTCTTTTATCTCTTTTTTAGTGATCTTAGCATCAAGTTCTGATTCTCCTGTAATAATAGAATTATTTTCTTTATTTACAAAAGCTATTATAGTTATAAATATTAAACTTAACAAAATTATTGTAAACCACTTACTATTTATTTTTTTCATACTCTCCTCCATTTATAAAAATAATTATTAATGCAGTTTGTTTTAACTATTTGCTGAGTAGATAACTTGTAGTAAAATGAAAATATATATCATCAGATGTTATATAAGTTTAGAGTCTAGTTATATTGCTAAAAAGGATTTAATATATTAAAAATGTCACTTGGGGGATTTCACATTGGGTAAGGAATTAAATGATTTAAATAAAAAATTGAAAGAATGGAAATGGCTTATAGCTTTAGTTGTTTTAGTTATCACAACTTCTAAAGGTTTTATTATAGATATTATAGGTAAAAGTACCTACAATATTATTATTTTTTCTGTTATGTTTTTATTTGGTGCTTATTTAGAATATTATCTTATCAAAGATATCAAAAGCTCTAAAGATTTCGAATTTAAAATCCTAGAAAAAGATTTTATAATTGCTTCTATTTTAATTTTTATTACAATGATTTACTTTGCATCTTTATTAATAATCTAGTTGTTAAAATATATTTTAGTTTAAAATAAATAAACTTTCAATATATTACTATATTATTTTGTAACTTATTACAAGTAATGCCTACATATATAAGACCATTTGTAATTGTCAAAGGCTCCTAAATTAATAAATTTTTACAATATAAAAATCCAAGCTATCTCTAACTTGGATTTAAATTCATTTTAATTTATATATTATTTTATCATACTTATTTGTGCTTTTTTATTTTTTCTGGTTATACCAGTTAACTGCATTTTTTTTCTAACTCTTTTACAAATGAATCTTTTCCCAAGCAATATGCTTCAATATCATTTGGGTATTTATTTGCTAACTCTTGCTTTAACTCTCCATATGCATGTGCTTTTTCAGGATGAGTTCTTAAATAATCTCTAACTGCAAGGTGCCTTTTTATATTATAGGTATCACTTGCCTCAAATATATGTATATGATGAGTTCTATTTTCTAAACCTTTTCTAAAGAATCGTCTACCCTTAATCCCATATTCCCCCATAGGCTCATATCCTAATTTTTCAAATTCATGATTATGCTTATCTACTTTTTCAATATCATTTACAACTGGGATAATATCAATTATTGGCTTAGCTTTTAAATTCTTAACTGAAGTACTTCCAATATGATGAATTTCTACTAATTCTTCTTTAAGTATTTCTTTTATGCTATCTGCTTCTTTTTGAAATAAAAAAGGCCACTCTGGATTGTAATTAACTACTACTATATTCATATTTACTCTCCCTTTTTATTATTTTATAACTCATAAATATTTTAAATCTACTTATTATATTTATATATTAAAAAGTAACTAATTTATTAATTAGAAGTCTAGTTTTATATTAGTCCAATCTCTTTTTAATAAATCCATATAAATAACATCACTAAAAATTCCATATCTACTATCGAAATATGCTTCTCTTATTACACCAATTTTTTTAAATCCAAACTTTTCGTATAAGCTTTGTGCTCTTTTATTATCTTCCATCGTAGT
Organism: Faecalimicrobium dakarense; assembly: GCF_000499525.1. Classification (GTDB taxonomy): domain Bacteria; phylum Bacillota; class Clostridia; order Peptostreptococcales; family Peptostreptococcaceae; genus Faecalimicrobium; species Faecalimicrobium dakarense. The sequence goes on from NZ_HG529322.1 coordinate 15,997, forward strand.
TAATTCAATTTTATTTAAGTTTAGAAATTTAAACATAAAATCAATAAAATGATATAATGCATCTTTCCCCTTTCCATTTCCTTGCTCATCTAATTCACAAATTTTTATACCTAACTCAGCCTTTTGATTTCTAGCATCATAATCACAGTAATTAACTTCCCCAATAGGTTTTAAATCTTCTTTATTACAAATGATAAATATTTTACTTGTTGGAAATAGTTGACTGCATTCAAATTCATTAATAATGCTATTTTTTATACTCTCTTTACTTTGAAGTACTCCAAATTTATGTGTTGCATGTTCCATTAATTCTCCGTTATTCCACCAATTGTATAGATAGTCATCATCCCCCATTTGTAGTGGTCTTATTATTATGTTTTTTCCCTCTATCATACTGTATTTCCCCTTTTTAACTTATAGTTTATCTAAATATTAATATATAAATTGTATATATACTAGCAATAAAATATATTCTTCTAGACTATTTATTTTATAAAATAAATATAATATCCTCTTTAGTTATAAAAAATATTATAATAGTAATCTACATAAGAAAACTAAAATAAAAAATATATATATATATTGAAACTATATGACTATATAATGCATCTTATATATGTAATTTGAACTATTAAGGAGATTGAGATGATAAAAAGCAACATTATAAAAAGGGGAAAAGTATTTAATATAGGTCAAAAATCTTATTCCGAAGAATTTTTGATAAAGCAATCACAGTATGGAAATGATAATTCTTTTGAAAAGCTAATGGATATATATGAAAGTTATCTTTATAAAATGGCATTTCTATATGTTAAAAATGAACATGATGCTTTAGATATATACCAAGAAACAGTATTAAAAGCATATATGAATATATCAAAATTAAAAGATCATAAATCATTTAAAACGTGGATAACAAAAATATTAATAAATAATGTTTATACAAGAAGTAGACATTACAATAAATTTCAAGATGAATGTGTTGAAGATTACATTGGTGATTTTTCATACTCAAATATTGAGGAAAAATTAGACTTATATGATGCTATTGATGTATTGGAAGAAAAATATAGAACGCCTATTATACTACAGTATTTTTATGATTTAACTACTCAACAGATTTCAGAAATAACAAATTCTAATGAAAATACTGTTAAAACTAATATAAGAAGAGCTAAGAAAAAAATGTATGATATATTAAAGGAGGATAAAAATGACTAAATTTGATGATATAAAAATACCTCATAATATAAAAGATAAAACTAGAAAAACTATAGAAAAAGGGAGAAGTCTAAAGAAAAAGAAGAAGTTTAAATATCTAAAAGTAGCATCAGTAGCTATTTTGTTAATTGGGGTATGTATCACAACTTTACATCCTTCTTTAGCAAATGAAATACCTAATTTAGATGGCTTTTTTGAAAATATGAGTTTTACTATGAAAGAAAAAGATAAATATACTACATATGTACAAGGAGTTAACTTAACTAAAACTGTAAATGATGTAAGCATAACCATTGATGAAATAGTCTGTGATGGTCATAAAATATACTTTACTTATACCATAAAATCAAAAAATAAATTACCTCGTCAAAAAGAAGAAGGCTTTTATAAAGACCATTTACTTTTAGATATGAAAATAAATGTAAAAAATGGAACTGCAACTGAATATTCATCTTCAACGAATGGCTATTTAGATGATTATACGTATGAAGGAATGAATACATATGATTTAACATTCAAGGGTGAAAAAGCACCTAAAGTAATAAATTTAAACATTTTAATAAATAATATCTATACAAATGAACCTGATTCTGAAACAGTAGCTGAAAATATAGAAGGTCCTTTCAACTTTAAATTAAAAGTTTCACCTAATACATGGAGCAAAGTTATAAATGTAAATGAAACAAAAAATGGATTTACAGTTGACTCATTAGAAGTAAGCCCTTATAGTGTAACTGTTAATGTACGATTTCCAAGGGAATTTATATTTAATAAGGATAAATTTAAAGATCCATCTATACGTTTAGAATACATGTATGCATCAGGTTTTGGTGGGAAAAGCTATGAAGATGATATAAATTCCAAGGAATATAAGATAAAAAACGGTATGGTTTATGATAGTATCGTAACCGATAATCATTATGGAATAGGAAAATATGATATAACTGAGTATATAATAGTTAAGTTTTTAGATTTAAAAGATAAATCAGAAGATAATGTTACTGAGTTTAAAGTTTATATAAATAAGTAACTAACCTATTAATAAAGAGGGTCAAAATTGACTCTCTTTATTATACAATATAATAAATCTGTGAATTTTGATTATTTAAATTAGCCTCTTAAAACAGTGCTTTTAATTTTTCATTATATTTAATTGCTTCTATCATAATTTTCTCTTTAATTAGCCTTATTTCTTCTTCTATTGGTTTTTCTAAAACTAAAAATTCATCATCACAATTGATAACCTCATCATAAGCATAATATAATGAATATAATTCACTAAACCCAATACACTCATAAGCATATTTTTCTTCTTCATCATTAAAACATTCTAAATTCCATAATACTTCATCAATGATTTTCTTTAAGCCATCTATTAAATCAAGTTCTTTTTTTATCATTTGATTTATATGGTGCTCAATCAATAATAAACCAGCCATTTTTTGATTTGGTACTTCAATATTCAATTCCTCTAGTGTTAGTTTTAGATAATAGTCTATATCCCAAGGATAGTTATCTAATCCTGCTAGTATCCTTAAAGATGGAGTGTCATATCCTTCTTCAAGAAGTTTTTCTGCTCTTAGCGGTAAATCTTCTATTTGAAGATTTCCTAAAACGTATTTTGAAATATCTATTATAAAATTCATATATTCCTCCAAATTAATTCGCACTTTATAACAATTATAAATATTATACTAAATAATGATATAATTTAACTATATAATAGTTCATAATTTTTATAAATTAAAAACAACAATAGGATGGATTTTAATAGGGGGATATAATATGAAAAAAGTAATGATTTTAATTACATTACTAATTACATTAATTATTACAGGATGTACTCAAACAAAAGATTTGCAAATAGAATATGAAGA
>NZ_HG529323.1 GCF_000499525.1 Faecalimicrobium dakarense
GATATCTAAAGAGCAGTCTGAGTTCTTATCATTAACAGGCAACAGAGTTTTTAAATATAACATAAAAAATTTACCTAATGACAAAAATTATGAATTAAGCCAGCAAATACTTTACTGGAGTCTTAAAATATAATTGTATATTATCCAGATAAATTTTAGATTTAATAGAAGTGATTTAAGATATTTTACTAAGGCTATGACTATAAAATCATAGCCTTTTTAGGATATATTTCTATTTTTCAAAAATATCTATAGTCGCTAAGTATAAAGATTTATGAAGAGAATCAATTACTCCCTATTATAATACTCAGATAATAATGCATACATAGATTTAACTAATCCATAATCCTAGATTTAAAAGCTAATTACTTTAATTCAATTTCATCTTCCACATATTCTAAAATATCTCCAGGTTGACATTCTAAAGCCTTACAAATCGAATCTAAAGTTTGTAATCGAATCGCTTTTGCCTTTCCATTTTTCAATATAGAAATGTTCGCTATTGTTATTCCAACCTTCTCCGTAAGTTCTGTTACGCTCATTTTCCTTTTAGCTAACATCACATCAATATTAATTATAATCGCCATATTATTCACCTTATATAGTTAAGTCATTATCGCTTTTTATATCAATAGCTTTTTGTAACAACTTTTGAAGAAGAGCTGCAAAAGTTGCAATTACACTTGGAGCAAAAACGAATACTGCTCCGATTATTATGATACCAGGGGCATCTTCTTTATCCGCTATTAGATATAGAAATGGCATGATTGCTATATATAAGATACTAATTGTGATTGCACAGTATTTTATATTCTTTAAAGCATTTACAGATAATTTCGAGAAAGCTTTGTTCTCGTCAATATAGCTTAAAAGTTTCAACGCCTGATACAAAGCTATGAAAAATGGTATCCCTGTTGCATACACTGCTATTACAACTGGATATAGCAAATTACCAATAGGATACACTATTACTCTATTAGTTAGCAACACATATAAAGCAATAATAATAATTCCAAGAAGAAAAATAGCTGATCTTAGGAAAATTGTTGAACCTTGTTTTGGTTTCATAAAAAATACCTCACTAATTTATTATAATTTTATTTTAATAACCTATTTATCGTTTGTCAATAAATATTTATTCATTTATTATATATATTTATTGTCAAACTTAATACTTTTAATATTTAGTCAGATATAAAAATCAAATATACA
>NZ_HG529324.1 GCF_000499525.1 Faecalimicrobium dakarense
TAGGAGCATCAGCTCCTACCTCATACTTCGCAATATAATAAGATTGTGAACTATATTACTCTAATAACATTTATACTTATACTCTACATTAGGCTTTTATTGCTTATTTATCACACAATTTTATAGCAAAGACTTGTTAGATTACGAATTAATCTTTATAATCTACCCATTAATATTAGAGCTATATTCCCACGTCTTACCTTTATCATTACTTACAAAATAAATAGTCTTATTATTATCTCTAAGCTTAACAGGTAAAATTCCTTTATCATTTTTAAACTTAGGTGTGAGCGGTGTCGCATAATCAGAAACATACTCATAAGGAAGATGTATCTCTAACTTTTCCCAAGTAACTCCAGCATTATCCGTTCTATATACTGTAGGATTATTTTCACTTTCATATCTAAATCCAACAAATCCTATCTTATCATCTAAAAATCCTATTCCTGTAACTACACGAGAGTAAACTTCATTGGTATTACCTATTTCATTCCATGACCTTCCGCCATCTTTAGTTACATATATATAATTATACTGCTTACCCATAGCAGTATCAGTAGTCATTGCATAATACCCAACATCATTTGAACTAAATCCTATAAATAGCTCTCCACCTTGATAAGCATTTTGTAAAACTACTTTATTCCAAGATTTACCCTTATTATTACTAATAGTTATTAATATATCTGATTCATTTGTAGATATAAATGCTATTTTCTTACGTGATATATAATAAGTATTTTTCTTTAAATGCATACTATTCTCCTTAGAATAATTTGATATTGCATATTCATTTGGAATAGGTACATCTACCCACGTTTCTTTTTATCATAACTTAATTTTATTCCATCTGGTTCTATTGAATAATATATTCCTGCTACTTTTTTATGCTCTGATGTATCCAGCTCTTCTTTTGTTTTATTTAATAATTCCTTATCTTTATCTTTATTTGAGTAATTTACTAATTTTAATCCATCTATAGTAGCGCTATTACCTTCATCAACTATCTTATACTCATTATTATCATTTTTTTTGATTCTCATTGTACGCTCTGTTGAAGTGTAATCCCTCTCACCATCTACATCAATGTCAATTTCAAAATATACTTTAGCTAAGAATTCATTTTTATCCCCTGCTATTATTATTATTTCTGTTGGTTTATATGTAGCATTCATATTATTTTTAGTGTAAGACTCTTTACTTTCTTTTACGTATTCTTCAAAAAATTTATTAGTAATATCAATTAGTTTATTCATTTGTTTCTTTTGGTAATTAAAATATAAAGGAATTGATATTAGTATTACAGCAAATATAATTATCCCCATTATTATAAATCTTTTCTTTTTATTCATTTTTACATCCTCTTATCTAAAATTTCACTTTCTTAAGTTAGACTCTTATAATTAATTTGAGTTTTTTTACATTATTTATTCAGCCTAATTTATAGATACCTTTTATTATTAGACCTTTATTTTATATAAAACGTTTTAAAAAATTTATTTTTTATTATAAATTTTTAAATAAAAACTGGGTATAGGTAGGTTTGCCCTACTTATACCCAGATATATTTAACTGCTTAATTTATTATGTTTTAGTGTAATAATAGCAGAAGTAATAATTAGAATCATACTTAAAATCCACGGTTTAAGTTCAAAATTATTAAATAATAGAATAGCTCCTGCTAGTATAAATAAACTGTACTTAATTAAAAATAATATTGAGTTTTTTGATAAACTTTCTATATAAATTATTCTTAAACATAAATAAACCATTCTAATACCTAAAAAACATAATAAAACTCCTAAAAAATCTTGTATTAAATAATAATAATGAAATTCCATATAAATTACTCCTTATCTTATAACACTTAAAAACAATGTGTATTTACACTATTTTAGATAGTTGTATTTTTTAATTCCTGTTCTTCATAAGCTTTCATTGTAATTCCAGTAACACCATATATAAATGATATTATTGGAGTTATCCAATTTAAGAAACAATACGGTATAAACTCAAGCGGACTAACTCCCAACGTCTGGCTAGAAAATATTGCATTAGAGTTCCATGGTATTAATGGTCCTCCTAATGTAGCAGTATCTTCTATTATTCTAGATAGGTTTTCTGGTTTTAATTTAAATTCTTTATATAAAGGAGACATTACAGTCCCAACAAATACAGATGTAAACATCATAGAAGAACTAAATGCATTTGCAAAATAACTAGCAACAAATGTAGATCCAACTAATTTAGCTCTAGAATTACCAATTCTATCTATCATAGGCTTTAATAATACTTCTAAAAATCCTGTTTTTTGTAGTATTCCAGCTACTATAAATACTATAAATACTAATAGCACCGTTTCAGCCATACTCATTATGCCACCACGATTTAATAGCTTATCTGCATAAGTAATTCCAGTTTCTATAGAGTAACCATTAAGAGCATAGTTTAATAAATCTCCAACTTTTTGACCTTCTTGAACTACCGCTATAAAACCTCCTAAAACAGCCGATGATAATATAGAAACTATAGGTGGCTTTTGAAGTAATAATAATACAAGTAAAAATATTATAGGAATTAAAGATACAACTCCAATATTAAACGTAGAACTTAATACTTCTTTTATTTGATTTATTTGATTATAATCTATAGCATTGTTAGCATATTTTAATCCTATAACTGTATATAAAACTATACATATTAGATAAGCTGGAACAGTTGTAAACATCATATGCTTCATATGTGTTATTACATCAGTTTTACAAATAGCAGCAGCTAGATTTGTAGAGTCTGATAATGGAGACATCTTATCTCCAAAAAATGCACCTGATATTATAGCACCAGCTGTAAGACCAGCAGGAATTCCCATACTATTACCAATACTCATTAGTGCTATACCAGAAGTTCCTAAAGTACCCCAAGAAGTTCCAGTAGCTAATGATGTAAGAGAACATAATATTAATGCTGTAAGTAAAAAGTACTTAGGTGTTATTATTGTAAGTCCACTGTAAACTACTGTTGGTATTGTTCCACCTGCAATCCAAGTGGCAATTAAAACTCCAACAGAAAGTATAATTATGTTAGATTGAAAAGCACTCTTTCCAACTTCAAATCCAAATTCCTCTATTTCACTATTAGTGTATCCTAAGCTCATAGCAGCAGGCACTACTATTAGCCAAGATAATAAAAACATTGTAGTTATAGATGCTTTAAATACAACCATACCAAATGTAGTTAAACTTATAATAGCAATCATTACTAACATTGCAAATTTAAATGTAGGTTTTCTTTTTTCTATATTTTCACTCATGATTTTATCTCCTTTCGATTTTCAATATATTTATTTTGAAATAGCTTTTTTAATTCTTTCTAAAGCTTCTTTAACCATTGATCTAGGACAAGCTAGGTTTATTCTTTGGTAATTGTGACCTCCAACCCCAAAAGATGAACCATTGTTTAAAGCAACTCTACCTTTTTCAACTAGAAGTCTATTAAGTTCATCATCATTTAATCCTAATTCACTAAAGTCTACCCATAATAAATAAGTTCCTTCAGGCTTTTTAACTTTAAGAGAAGGTATATTTTCTTTGATGTAATTTATAGCAAAATCCATATTACCTTCTAAGTATTCAAGTAGTTCTTCTAACCAATCTTCACCATGGTTGTATGCTGCTTCTGTAGCAACTAAGCTAAATGCATTATTTCTTCTTATATCAATTCTAGCAAATGCAAAGTCTAGTGCTTTGTAATCATCTGTATTTGGAAGTATTACATATGACATTTGTAAACCTGCTATATTAAAAGTCTTAGTAGGTGCCATACAAGTAATACTATTTTGAGCAAATTCTTCACTTATTGAAGCAAAAGGTGTATGATTATAATCTTTAAAAATTATATCGCTGTGTATTTCATCTGAAATAACTTTTACATTGTGTTTAATACAAATGTCACCTAATTTTTTTAATTCTTCTTTTGTCCAAACTCTACCAACTGGATTGTGAGGATTGCAAAGAATAAATAATTTAACATCTTTGATTTTAGATTCAATATCTTCATAATCCATAACATAACTTCCATCTTCTAATTTTTTTAATGGACTTATAACTAGCTCTCTTTCATTGTCCTTAACAACACTATTAAAAGGACTATATACAGGTTCTTGAATCATGATTTTATCATTTTTGTTAGTCATTTCTTGAATTATTAAACTTATAGTCGGTATAACACCAGGGCTATAAATTAACCATTCACTTTTTATATTCCAGTTATATCTTTTAGAAATCCAATTTACAATTGACTCATTGTAAGAATCTGGTCTAGTTGTATAACCGTAAATTTCTTGTTCTAATCTACTCTTAAGAGCATCTATTATACAAGGTGCTGTCTTAAAATCCATATCAGCAACCCACATAGGTAAAAGCTCATTAGTTCCATATTTTTTATCCATCTCCAACCATTTTGCTGAAAAGTTATTGCTTCTGTCTATTACCTCATCAAAATTAAATTTCATAATTAAATTACCTCCTATATAATCAACTTTAAAATTAGTTTTTAAATACAAAAAACCCCGTCTCTAATATAATAGAGACGAGGTATACTCGCGGTTCCACTCTAATTCAGATATAAAAAAAATATATCTACACTCGAAAATTCCAGCACTAACATGCCTAATCACTATAACGGGTGATCCCGGAGAACTCTACTGTTAATTCGAGCTTCTGCTCCAAAGTGCACTTCACATTCCTTCTAAATAGAAAACTCTCACCAATGTTTTCCTCTCTGTGATTTTCCAAAATGCTACTTTACTTTTTCAATGCATTTATAACCTACTAATTTGGTATGGATTTATATAAATCATAATATTATATATTTTAAAAGTCAATCTTTTTTTTAATATTTTTTTAATGAAAAATTTAATTAAATTATTCTAAGTGTTATATAATCATGGTATTTCAACGACTTCATAGCTTATTTTAAATTTTTTATATAATCATAACAATCATCTATTCCATTTAAATAATTTTCATAAGTTTGCTTTATCGCTATATCTGGTTTAACTCCTCCAACATGATCTTCTTTAAGATTTATACTGCTACAAGGATGTTTAATCATTAGCTTAGAATTTGGTAATGTTATAAACTCACCTTCAGTACCAAACATATTTACATTTCCACCAGTTTCTTCACCCACTACAGCTGCACCTAATTCACTTTGTAATTTAAATGCTAAAATAACAGCTGCTGAGCCTGTTTTTTTCCCTGTTATAACAAATATATCTTCGCCTTTTAAATTAATTTTATATTTTAATTCATGTGTAAGAAAATCAACAAGTGACAGCTTTCCTCCAAGATTATCTCTTAAATCTATAACAAGCTTTTCAAATTTATTGTTATTTATCTTATCTATAAGTTTATAGTGAAAGTCATAGTAGTTTGGATAATTAGACGCATTTTCTTTATCAATATTTGCTCCCTGATTTGTAAAAATTTTATTATATTTAAAATATAGCAAGTTATCTTCTTTAAATTCTTTAAACCAGTAAAAATCATTTTGTTCCTCTATTTTTTCATTTATTTTAGACTCTTTCTTATCTAAGTTTATATAATCTACATCATCATTTTTTATAGCTTTTACTTTTAATGTTATTTCTTCTTTCTTATCATTTTCAAATACATATTGTGCTTCATCACTATCAACTATTTTTAAAAACTTTAGGTATTCATATGTTGGCATGTATTCTTTTGCTCTTTCCTTTGCAAATTGGTCATTGTCATAACTAATAAGAGTTGATACTTTTTTTATTACTTCATCTGTGGGTATATTATTTATAGATAATAATTTATATCCTAATATTTCTTTATACTGTCTATCACACTTTACAGCTCTTAATTCATCTTCAAAGTATTCAAATCTAATTGGAAATTCAAATATTTCCCCAAGGGTTATTTTTTCCTTACCTATAGGTGTAAGTAAATTTAATATATCTGTGCTTGTGTGTCCATCATTTATTGACGATATAATCTGTGATATTGCCAAAGAAATGCTAATATCTGATAGTTTTTTAACCTCTGATTTGAGTTTTTGTAGATTTTTATTCCATGTTTCTTCTGATATGTATCTAAATAGATCAGGATGTTTTATTCTTAGATTTTCATCCATATAGTCGATGTCTTCTATCCATTTTTTATTTTCTAGTGTTTTCTCTCCATCAATGGATATGCTACATCCAGATAAAACAATTGCTGAGAATATAAAAATAATAAAAATTATTTTTTTCATAAATATCCTCCACATAATTCTTTTTAATTACTAATCTTTAGTCCATAAAATAAAATATGCGCACTAAGGCTTCTAATGGATTTCTAAAATTCCTGCACATGAAGAAATTTGTGTGTATGTTGAATGAATGCCTTTATTAAATAATTGTGGTACAATTTTTTCTTCAACCATGTATATTTCATCTTCATCCCACTTATTGCTATTTATATCTTTGCAATTAATCAATTCACCTTCTGTCTTAAATGCAATATCAGCAATTATTATTTTACCATTTTCATTTAATAAATCTTTTAAATTACTTACAAACTCAACTTTTTTATCATTATCCAAATGATGAATTGCATAAGAAGATATAATATAATCAAACTTTTCTTTTTCTAGTTGAGAAGGTATACCTAAGTTAAAATCCCATTTTATAAACTTTCCATTTGGCATTTTTTCCTGCGCAATATCAATCATACCTTGTGAAAAATCTATACCGCAAATATTTGCTCTCTCTGAATATAATTTATTTGTTAGTAGTCCAGTTCCAAACCCTATATCAAGCACGTTAATCTCTTCTTTATTTTTAATTAAATTGTATACATAACTTAGCACGCTATAATATCCATCAAATGGATATTCATTAGAACCTTTTTCCACACTTTTATCATACTCTTTTGACCATATATCAAACCCAATATTATCTAGCATTTTATCCACTCCTTTTCAAGTTTACTCCCTATATATAAACCATGCATACTATATCCTATAATACTTCTATCTTCACAAGTATCTAAATGGTATTTAATCCATAAATCAAATTCTTTATCATCAAATTGATTAACTTCATTTCTAAGTAAATCAGATACTCCATCAGTACCTAAATGATGCAACTTATTTATTGAATTAGAACTCATTAAAGCTTCAATTTCATTATAATTTGAAAAATAAAAAACATCTCTTGAATCACCAAACTCACAGCCATGTTCTACTACTCTTTTAAGCTCCATATCATTTATATTATCTTTATTTCGATGCACCATCTTTATAAATTGAGAAAGCCTATTTGTATATGATACAGCTAATATACCTTTAGGTTTTAGTACTCTTAAACACTCTTTTATACAAGTATCTCTATCCTTTTCTGTTGTAAGGTGATATAAAGGTCCTAAACACAAAATCACATCAAATGTATTATCATTAAACATGCTTAAATCTAATACATTTCCTTGAATTATCTCTATATTACTTTCATTAGAACTAGATTTGTCTTTCATTATTTCTACATGCTTTTCACATAACTCTAAAGCTGTCACATTAATCCCTTTTTCACTATAGTAAAAAGAGTATCTACCAGTCCCTGCTCCAACTTCTAATATCTTATTATCATTTTTAATGTACTTATCTAAATAATTAACTGTTGTAATAAACTCAACATTATGAGCCTTATCTTTTATTAATCTGCTATCTTCATCGTAGTCTTCGTAATACTTTTTTAATTCTTCAAAAATATTTATAACTACCACCAACCTTTTAATTTATTAATTAAATAGTAGTATATAATATAGTATTTATGCTATAAAAATAAGATGTTAATTATTCAATAGTTTCCAAAACATTTTAATTCAAAATAATTAAAAATAGTTGCACATCTTTTATATCTGTTATATATTATATATAACAAGTATAAAATTAAACTCTAAAGGGGATATGAGTATGTTGGATAAAAAAATACTAAATAAAAATGATTTAAAGGTAAGTTTTATATTTATGATTTTAGCAGGATTAGGAGGACTATTGACAGGATTATATCAACTTCCACTTTTAAGCCCTGAGCAACTTCAGGGAATGCCTAACGAAATTTTCATAAGTATATTTACAATTCAAAGTGCCCTATTATATGGACTTATTTTAGGATTCTTAGGATTAAAACTATCTAGAGCAACAAACTTAAACAAAGGATTATTACAAACTATATTCACTGAAAAAAAGTATAAATTCAACTTAGGTAGTGCTAAACTAGCAATATTATTTGGATTTATAAATGCAGCAGTAATCACTTTATCTGAAAAATTCGTATTTGCTAAATTAATTCCAGAAATAGCTAACTCAACTTCTACATTTTCACCTTTATATTTATTATCTGGGATAGTGTATGGTGGGATAGTTGAAGAAATCATGCTAAGATTATTCTTTATGTCACTAGTTACTTTTATATTATATAAAATATTTGCAAGAAAAAAAGATAAGCAAGATATACCTCAAAGTTTTTACTGGATTTCTATAATAATATCAGGTTTAGTATTTGCTCTAGGGCATTTACCTGCAGCTTATTTAAGCTTTAATGTAACGTCTATTGTACTTTTTAGAATTATATTTATGAATGCTTTCGCAGGAATACTATTTGGATATATATATTGGAAAAAAGGCTTTGAATATTCTATTATATCTCATATGTTTTCACATATATTTATGCAATTATTATTTTTACCTATACTATTTTAAATCATTTATATACTAAAAATAAGCAAAGAGGCTATTTAAATTAATTAGCCTCTTTGTTTATTTTTATAATTCATAATAAGGTTCAATATGAGTTATAACCTGAATATTTATTTTAATAAAGAAGTAATTTCACCTAAATAATATATATTTAACACGTGAAGAGCTCTTGTACAACAAGTGTAAAATAGTAACCTTTCATCTTCACTATTATAATTTTTATTACTTGCATCATATATAAAAACTACGTCAAATTCAAGACCTTTAGCTAGATATGAAGGTATTACTAATACGCCATTTATATAATCATCATCATCTTTTGTTATAGATACTACATCGATATCATTTTCTTTTAACAAACTATATACATTTTTAGCTTCACGTGCTGTTTTTGTAATAATAGCAATAGATTTATAATTCTTTGTCTTGTAATCCTTTATATCTTTAATAAGCTTTTTATTCATATAATTTTTATCTGTAAAACCAATAACATTAGGCTCATCACCATGTCTTTCAACATATTCATCACTTACATTTTCATTTAGAATATTTCTTGAAAATTTAGTAATTTCCATTGTTGAACGATAACTTTTAGTTAGGTTTATTATGCAAGTGTCATTCTTTGATATATTATAAATATTATTATAATTTCCAACGTTCATAAATGGATTAATTGATTGATTTATATCTCCTAATATAGTCATATTGGCAGACTTAAAAAGTTGATAAAATATTTCATATTGTAGTGGTGTGTAGTCTTGTGCCTCATCTATAATTACATATTTAATTTGTGATGTATTTAAAATGTCCCCAAGTGCAACCTTTAAGTATAAAAGTGCAACTTGATCTTCATAATAAAGAATCTTTGCATTTAAGTTATCTATTGTATAATTCTTTATATGATCTATAAAATTCTTATCATATTCAATATTTATCTTACTTGAAATCGTACTTAAATTTTTAAATAGTTTTTTATAAATCTTAATTAAATTAAACTCTGTCATTTGTGAAATTTTAGCATATATCTCTTGTAAATTTTCTTTTACAATAGAAGTGCTTTTCTCTACCATTTCTTCTTTATCTATAAACTCTCCAGACTCGTCAAGTTCTTGATATACTTCATCAATCCAAGCTTTTTCATATGGCTCAACAAGAAACATTATTCTTGATTTTATTTTTTGAAGTCTTCTTTTAACTGGTAACTTTGAATAATCATTTATAAATAACTTTTGTATATCTTGTGATGAAATTATTAATTCACCTCTTATAATAATATCTTCAAAGTCTCTAGATATTGTTTCTAAGTCATTTATATATTGTTTTAAAATATTCATAAACTCTACTGATGTCTTAAACTTTATGTTTTTAATTCTATCTTTATATGTTAATTTTTCATTAGAATCAAGTATATATTCCATCATCTCTGAAGAAGTCTCTTTCTTAAATTCGTTACTTAACTCTTTATGCATGTAGTCTTTAAATGTTGTTTGATACATATTATCCTCACCAAGTTGAGGTAATACATTTGAAATATAGTCATTAAAAATATTATTTGGAGAAAATATTATTATATTTTGAGGTGTTATCCTATCTTTGTGTTTATATAGTAAATATGCAATTCTATGAAGTGCTACAGAAGTTTTACCACTTCCCGCAGCTCCTTGAACAATTAGATGTTTACAATCTTCATTACGAATTACTTTATTTTGCTCTCTTTGAATAGTTGTAACTATACCTTTCATTTTATCATCAGAGTTTTTACTCAAAATCTCTTGTAGCATTTCATCATCAATACTTAAATTACTATCAAACATATACTCAATTTTTGAGTCATTGATTTTGTATTGTCTTTTACCAGTAATTTCTCCAGAGATTATACCTTCTGGACATTCATAGCTTGCAAGGCCAGTTTCATAGTCATAAAACATACTTGAAATAGATGCTCTCCAGTCATATACAAGAAAATCATAATCTTCATCAATAAGATTTGATAACCCAATATAACACTTTTGAGTAAAATCTTCATTTTCTTCAACAAAGTCAATTCGACCGAAATAAGGAGATTCAAGCATTTTTTCATACTTTTCTTCAAGTTTTTTAGTAAATTCATGGCTTCTTTTCTGATTTTTCATAGTATCCATAAATGACATGAAGTCTGAAAGTTGGTCTAATCCATTTTCTATAGAAATAGATCCTAAGTCATTCCATAGTTCTCTTTGTGTTTCTCTAGCCTCTTTTTCTAACTTACCTTTAGCATCACGTTTTTCATCAAGTTGTCTTTTAGCCTCTTTAAGAACTTTTTGCAACCACTCATTTTCGAGATTCCATTCATAATTATTTAGACTCATCGTATATCCTCCTTTATTATATAAATTAACTTGTTTAATTCACTCTATCAATTATATAGAAATGGAGGTATATTCCCAGTCTTTTAAAAAAAAATTACTTATGGTATAATTACAGTGGGAGAGAAATAAGACACTCTCTGACCATGAAAATGTAGATTAAACTATTTTAATTGTTGTCACATTTTGACTTGTCAATATTAGTATTTCCAAGGGTTTATACTATTACTAAATAAATTAAAT
>NZ_HG529325.1 GCF_000499525.1 Faecalimicrobium dakarense
AATGTATTATGAGTTTCAGGACCTGCACCTGCTCTCGTTACATATCTTTTATTACCATTACTATCAATTTCAACTATTGTTTCTGTATCTGTATTTGTATTTTCAGCCTCTGAATAAAGAAGTTGTTTACCTAAATCTTTTAAATCTTCCATAAGTGATTTATCTTCCATTTGTTTATCTCCTTTATTTTTTATTGTGCTCTTTAATTTATATTAGATACCTTGCAATATTTTCAATTAAATTTAAGATACCAAATATTCTATTATTCCTTGCAATTAAAAAGGCACATTATATTATAATGCACCTTTAACTATTTTTTAAGTTAAAAATAAATTTATCAATCACTACTCCAAGTAACATTCCTATACTATAACTTACTAAATCTTCCCATAAAAAACCATGTCCTAGTACCAATCCTCCAAGAGTAGTTGCTCGTATATTATTTATCCAGTTAGCTTGATATAACTGGCTCACCTCTATAGAAAAAGAAAAATAACTGCTACTAAAAAACTCTTGTAAATAGTTGATTTAGGAAATAAAAATCTAAATCCGTAATAAACCATCATAGCCCAAATCATATCACCTACAAATGGGGCAATACTTTTTGGAAATATAAACATAAATTTTCTTGATAATAAGCCCATAATCATTACTGATATGGTAATTATAAAATATGTAATCCTCTTTTTCAAAATATCACCACCTTAGAGCTTTTATTTAATCTGTACATTATCCTTCTACTAGAATTTTTAAATGTATATTTAATATAACATTTAGTTTACTATGACTATAATTATGATTATAATTATACTGTATTTCAAAATATTAATTTATTATAACTTAAATAGAGGTGATCTATATTCAAGCAATTAAAAACGCAATTATAATATTATTACATTTCATATTCTTTATTATATTATTCTATTTTATTTCAGCAGATTATATAGTATCTATTACTTTTATAGGATTAGCATTACTAGGAGCTAATGTTTTGAGAATGAAAAATGAATGATTGACAATAAAATATCAAATCATT
>NZ_HG529326.1 GCF_000499525.1 Faecalimicrobium dakarense
CATATCCCACAAGTAATAAATTTAAATATATAGAATCTCTCTTCTTTAGATCATCTTTTTAGCTATTTCACTTATTTCCTTTACTAAATTAATATCAATAATTTTCACCATGTTTTCATCAAAGAAAACATCTTTATCGCTCTTACATCCAACTGTAAAAGGTACACCTAATTTTCTAAATAGATATATTTTTGCTTCTTCATCATATAATTTATCAAAATTATTGTCTATTATAGATATTATTTGTTTCAGCTCTTCTATAGTTATAATAGATTTAATTAAATAATTTTCTATTATATTTAATACTAGTAATTCTTTTTTCCCAACTTCATCTATTTTATATACTTGTTCAAATATATTTTTAGTATTTTCACATATTGCATTCTTTGATATAAGATTTTCTATATGGAATTTTTTATCACTATCCTTTTTAGCAAACATATTTGCCATATCATCTAAAGATATATCATCTTTCATTGATAATATATACTCTATTCTCTCTAGTATCTTATCTTTAGGTAGATAAGTTTCTTGACCTGTAAAACTAGATTTTTTTATAAACCATTCTTCAGGTATAATGTTTTTTCTTTTCCATCTATATAATTGTCCATAAGAAATATTAGTAACTTCTAGTAATTCCTTTTTAGATATTAAATTCTCTTCCATAATTCCTCCTACTTAAATCCTACTACTGCTTACCACAGTAGAATCAGATGAAACTTCTAATACGTCATTATATTCTACATTATCAATTTTACATTTATTAATTAACTTAATTTCTTTGCCTCTTATGTTTTTTACATTAGATTTTTCTAAACTTATCCTGTCTCCCTCTATTAAGTTACAACTTAAAGTCCCTATTCTATCAAATAAAGTAACAGGCTTAAAAATTCCTTTAGGTTTTTTTGTAACTTCTATAGTACTTGCTCCAATTTCATTACACTTACATCTTCCTCTTGGAGCTATAATTACTTCTTCTGCATTTAATAATCCATTACAAACAATCTTTCCATATATATTTATAATTTCTGATTCTATATTTTTATCTACTTCTAAATCACCATAAGATTTTATATACTTAGAATTTATACTTTCTCTGCATTTTAGAGAACCTTTTATCGTAACATTATTACACTCCATGTTATAAAAAGACTCCATTTCTCCAGTTACCACTAAATCATTTATTTTACAAGTTCCTTTTACAACTAAATTACCTACTACCTTAAGACTATCACAAATTAAGTCTCCATCTATCCTAGCACTACCTATTACTTTAAAATCCTTACAATTTAAAGTACCTTTTATAGTAGAATCTGAAACTACTTTTAAACTTTCAAACTCTAAATTACCATCAAAATTACAATCTCCAATTATTTTTACTTTATTTGCTTTTATATTACCTACAGATTCGCCACTTCCTATAATATTTATATTATTATATTCACCTTCAGAGATAAATCCATCACCTAATAGCTTAATATTTGATTTTTCCATTTTTCCTCCTATATTTTGTTTACATTATCAACCGTTGATAATTCATTTATATCAATACTTTCACTATATTCTATAGTATCTATTTTACAATTTTCACCTATAACTATTTTTTTACCTCTTACTATATCAACTTCACAGTCTGATAACTTTATATTGTCACCTTCAATTACTTTAATATATGCTTTGTTATTTTTAAATTTTTTAGGTACAAATACTTTAAATATATTCTTAGATTTTTCTTCACCATATATTTCTATATTAGTTGCTCCTATTTCACCAATTTTTGATTCCCCTACTGTATATAAGTAAAAATCTTCACAGTTTATAAGACTATCACATCTAATATTACCTTCTATATCTATTTTCTCACTTTCAATATCTCCTTTTACCTTTATGCAACCTTCTCCTGAAATATTTTGAGACTTTATATTTTTCTCAATAGTTGCAACTCCCGCTACATTTATAGTTTTAGCTTCTAATGATTCACTACTCTTTAATACTCCTGATACCGTAAACTCTTCACAATGTATATTTTTACTATTTTTTAATACTCCTGATACATCAAATTTATTGCATTTTAAATCTCCACCGATTGAATAAACACCTGATATATTTATATCTTCAAATTTTCCGCCACCACTTCGTCCTACTCCATCTAACCTTATAGAATGCAATTTATTATTCATATTAACTCCTTTCAAAATACTATCTATTTATAAATTTTACTTTCATAACAATGTTTTATTTAATATATTCATGTTATCAAAACAATGTTACACTGTCAAGCATAATAATGCTACATGTCTTATGATGTTTTATTTTTATAAATTCTATTAGATACAATATATGAAATAATTAAGATTACCACACACCATAATATCGCAATTAAAGCATTATTTCCTACACTTTCATTTAAAAGTAATGCTCTTACTGTTTCAATAATAGGAGTCATAGGTTGATTATTAGCAAATATACGAACAATTTTCGGCATAGTTTCAGTTGGTGCAAAAGCAGGACTTATAAATATAAAAATCATTAATATATAAACAAAAGATGCAGAGCCTTCAGCACTCTTTGAGATTAATCCAAATATAACTGATACCCATGTCATAGTAAGAATAAATAACAATAATAATATTGATAAAAGAACCCAATTACTAAGTCCTATATCAGTCCTAAATCCCATTACAAATGCACATAATATAATAATTACAGTTGAAAACGCATTAAATATTAAAGATGTTAAAACGTGTCCACCTAGTATTGATGACTTTGCAATTGGCATAGAATGAAAACGCTCAACTATACCTTTAGTAACATCCTCATTTAAACGTACAGCTGTATAAGCTATACCACTAACAACACACATTATAATTATACCTGGCAGTACATAATTTATGTAATTCACATCTCCTGTATCAATTGATCCTCCAAATACATATACAAACATAACCATCATCATAAGTGGTGTTGCAATTACAGTTATTATTGTATCAGCACTTCTAAATGCATGCTTCATAACACGACTACTCATAACTAAAGTATCACTTAAATAATTTTTAAATTTATTTTCCATTTTCATTCTCCCCTTCTTAATTTTCACCTATAATATTAAGGAATACATCCTCAAGTGTTGGTTTTATTTGAGATAACTCTAAAACTAATAAATTTGACTTTTCAAGTTTATTTAAAATATCAGCCATTTGTTTTATACTTCCATCTGTAACAATTGAAATAGTGCTATTTTTCTCATCTAAACTTACATTATATTCACTAAGTAAATCACAGGCTAATTTTATACCATTTTCATCACCAAATCTTAATTCAATATGACCATATGGTAGTAATTTTTTAAGCTCCTTTACAGTTCCTTTTGCTACAATTTTTCCTTCATTTAAAATTGCAATTTCATCTGCAAGTTGTTCTGCCTCTTCTAAATACTGAGTAGTTAAAAGTACAGTAATGCCTGATGCAGAAAGCTCCTTAATAATATTCCACATAGCTATACGACTTTGAGGGTCTAATCCTGTAGTTGGCTCATCAAGAAATATAACTGATGGATTTCCAATTAAACCCATGGCTATATCAAGTCGACGACGCATACCTCCAGAATAAGTTGAAGCTGGTCTATCTGCTGCATCAAGTAACTTAAATTTTTCAAGCAGCTCATTAGCTTTTTTATCTACATTATGAATATGATGTAATTTTCCAATTAGTTGTAAATTTTCTCTTCCTGTTAAAACCTCATCTACTGCAGCGTACTGACCTGTTAAGCTTATTTCCCTACGAACCTTATCCGCTTGTTTTAAAACATCAAATCCACAAATTTTAACACTTCCTTTATCAGCCTTTGCTAAAGTAGATAATATTTTAATAGTAGTAGTTTTACCAGCACCATTAGATCCTAATAAAGCAAATATACTCCCCCTTTTTACACTAAAATCAACTTTTTTAAGAACCTTTAAGTTCTTATAGGACTTTTCAAGTCCATTTACAGAAATAACTGTATCGTTTTGAATCATACCTCTCTCCTCCTTTAATTTCCCTCCATATACGTAACATTGTTTTGTTTCATATTTTTATACTAACAAAACAATGTTATACTGTCAAGAATAATAAACATATAAAAAAGAGTTGCCTCTTAAAATGATTACTTAACCACTTTGAGGCAACTCATATTAATTTAATGGTAGGCTATTTGTAAAAATTATTTAAATATTATCGTCTACATCTACAGCATCTGCAACAACATCCACATCTTCTGCAGATTCTAAAGCGAAAGAATAATCTGTTACAGCCTCTACAACGGAAAAACATATTATCATCTCCTTATCTTAAGCGGTTTTACTCGCTTAATACAAGCTATGTAATTAATCGAAAATTGCCACTATTTTGCAAAACAAATCTTTTTATATATTTTTTTAAGATTTATAATTATTTAACTATCTATAATACTCTCTTTTTAATAAAGATAATACTTCTACATCTTTAGGAGAGTAGTCTTGTATAACATAGTCTCTTAATATACCCTCTTTTTTAAATCCTGATTTTTTAAGTAATTTAATGGATGGTTCATTTTCCAAAAGTACTACTGCACTAATTCTATTTATATCTAATTTTTCAAATCCAAATCTTATTACTTCACTTATAGCTTCCATTGTAAATCCGTTCTTCCAATAATATGGATTTAAATCATATCCTATTTCTGCTTTTTTATTTTTAATATCTAATGAATCATATCCTATAGTTCCAATTAATTTATTGCTACCTTTGTGCACCATTGCCCATCTCATACCTTTACAATTATTATAGTCAATTTCTAGATTGGCTATTATTTCATATGATTCCCTTATATTATTTAATGGCTCTCTCCCTAAGTTCTTAGTTACTGTATAATTTGATAGATATTCAAACATATCATCTGCATCATATTGAGTTATTTGTCTTAAATATAATCTAGTTGTTTCTATTAGTTTAAATTCCATTCACACTCCCCCCTTTTGCTTTTCTCGTTTTTTCTATCTTATATTTATTGGTTGTATATCTCATTAATAGTTAATCCAGCCTTTAGTACATATTTATAATATATGGTAATATATTGTAAGTATGTACTTATTATAGGATAAAGTTCGCAGCATAATTACAAATACAAACTAAAGGCTATATTCTAAAATATAAGAATATAGCCTTTTATAGTTTTTAATTATATATTTAGTTAAAATGTTTTAATCTTATCCTCAAAATCAAGCTATCATCATTTGATTTTTCAATCAGTTTAAAACCTACCTTTTCTGCAAGTTTTATAGATGCTATATTTTCAGAATGAATTGAGGCTTCAATTTCATTTATTGATGAATATTTTGCTAAATAATCAATTACTGATTTTAATACTTCACTCATTATCCCTTGTTTCCAGTAAACTCTTTTTAAATTATATCCCATTTCTACTCTATTTTTTTCATAGTCAAAATGATGCAGTGCTATAGATCCAATCAATTCATTACTATTTTTACTTACAATTCCCAATTTTATAAACCATTTATTGTCAAATCCCTTATGTATTAATTTAATATAATCTTCTGTATCATCTATTGACTCAATTCGATTTCTAGTATCGTATTTCATTACTTCAATATCTCCATAAATATCAAAAATATCTTTAGAGTCATTTAAACATATTTTTCTGATTATGTATTTTTTAGTATCTATTTCTTTAAATTCATCAAATAAGCTACTCATTGGTATTACTGAATCTTTCATCAAAATTCCCCCTACATTTCTTAAAATAATCTAACTCTAAATTATTGGCAAAACATAACCCTTTTCATTTAATTTAACGTACTTTATATAACTGCTTTAATTTATGCTCCATCTTACCTATTATTAGTCCTGGCATTAAAAATGAAAGTATCATAATAATAATTTGATTTTTTATAATAGTTAAAAACAGTATTCCTATCAGTATATAATATAATCCAAGCATTTTAAGTTGTTTTCTTTTTATTTTTATATATTCACTTCTATCTTCTGCAAAAAACCTTCGCTCATCTAAATACATAACTTTATCTGATAAAAATTTAGATAAAAGTACACCTACTCCACCCATAAGTATCATTGCTAAGTAACTCATTAATATTACTGAATCTTTAATTGCCCTCACCTCTAATTTTCTTATAATCTATAGTAATTGTATCCTTTATATAAATAAAAATCTATAAATTCAAAAAATTCGTTAATTTATAATATTTACAATAATAATAGTAACATCTCTATAGTCTTTTTAATAAACTCCAATTTTAAAATTTAACAAACTAATATATAATTAATATATAAATAACGAAGGGAAAATAATTTTATGGATTTTGTTTCAATAGATTTTGAGACAAGCAATGCATTTCGTGCATCAGCTTGTTCTTTAGGTATTACAGTTGTAAAAAATAGTAAGATAGTTGAAGAAAGATATTGGTTAATTAAGCCTGATCCTTTTATATTTGATAGTAGAAATATACAAGTTCACGGTATTAGAGAAGCAGATGTTATCAATGAAAAAGAATTTGATGAATTGTGGCCACAAATAAAGCCATATCTAGAAGGACAATTGGTAATTGCTCATAATGCTTCATTTGATATATCCGTACTTAGAAATACTTTAGATAAATACTCTATAGAATATCCTGTATTTGACTACGCTTGTACTTTAGTAGCTTCTAGAATATTTTATAACTATTTAAATAACTTTAAACTTAGTACTGTAAATAAGCACTTAGGATATAAATTTAAGCACCATCATGCTTCAGAAGATGCTAGTGCATGTGCTAATATCTTGCTTGAAATATCAAAGGAATTAAACTTAGATAATATATATGATATATCAAAATTAGTAGGATTTAAATTAGGTTCACTTGGTAAAAACTCATATACTCCATGTAGTAAACTTCATATTGGTATGACTTCATCTAAATCAAGTACTTATAATGGCGATGAAATTAATCCACTATTTAACTCAGATTCAGATTACTTTAAAGGTAAGGTTGTTTCTTTTACAGGTGCTCTAAGCTGTATGGAAAGACATGAGGCTAAGCTTCTAATATCTTCTCTAGGCGGTATAGCTAAGGATTCAGTTACAAGAAAAACTGATATATTAATTACTAATACACCTAATATAGATAAACTTGATTTATCTCAAATGTCATCAAAATTAAGAACATCCGTTAGATATAATAATGTATATAATCAAAATATTATGTTCTTAAATGAGGAAGAATTAGAAAGTATATTAATGGGTTATCCAGCTTCTGAAACTAATTAGTATTATTTTATAATCTATTTATTTTTAAAGTAAATTATTTCATATAAATAAGAACCTTCTCCTAATATTTACATATGATATATAGAACAATATAAATTTCAGAATAATCATAAAAAGGGGAATCAACAATGGAAAGAAATTATTGGCAAGAATATTGGGACAATTATTATAAGTTTATGGCTGTATATATTAGAGAATTACAAAATGCATATCCTGATGCGGATATTACAAATGAATACGTAGAAGTTGCTAACTTATTTGCGCCTTCTATGCCTTTTGAAGATCTTGAGAATTATGATGAATATGAAGATGGTGATGGTAATAACTATTCAGAAGGAGATAACAATACTCCTTTTACATCACCTGATGGTGAGCAATCTCCTAATACTTTTACATCACCTAGTGGTGGGCAATCTCCTAATCCTTTTTCATCACCTGGTGGTGGGCAATCTCCTAATACTTTTACATCACCTGTTGGTGGGCAATCTCCTAATACTTTTACATCACCTAGTGGTGGGCAATCTACTAATCCTTTTTCATCACCTGGTGGTGGGCAATCTCCTACTCCTTTTATATCACCTGGTGGTGGGCAATTTACTATAAATAACTGTAGAAGGATGGCAATAGTTAGGATAGACATGAGGAGAGGTTTTAGCCCTTCTAATTTCTTTTTAATAGTAGATAGAGCTGATCGTAGGAGTATTCAAGGATTTAGAATAGCTTGCGACGGCGGTAGAGTTAGATTTGTACCAATGGCTGTAGAATATAGAAATATTAACCGTATAGAATGCGCATTTTAGATTAAATCTAAAAAGAGGTATCTCAAGTAATATACTTATGTAATGCTTGAGATACCCTCTTTTTAATAATATTAAATTAATAATAAAATTAAGCAAATACTTAGTTAAATAAAAGGCTATATTCTAATATTAGAATATAGCCTTTTATTTATATATTTATTACCACTTACCTGTTTCTAAGAATCCCTTAGCTCTATTATCAGCCTTCTCTACTATATTCTTATCATATTCCATAAAACCTAATAGTTTTATAGCATTTCTAGTTTGAGCCCTTCCCTTATGAAGCTTATAATCAAACTCTATATCATTATCAGTTATAGTTTCTTCAAAGTGATAATTCTCAAATTTATCTTCTAGTAAATGAGTTAATTCTATATCATGAGTTGCAGCAAAACAAACAGTATTATTTTTTCTAAATGCGAAAGAACCTCAGTTGATGATGCTATTCTCTCTACTGTATTAGTTCCCCTTAATATTTCATCTACAAAGCATAAGCAAGGCACATCATCATTTACACTATCTATTATTCTTTTTAAAGATTTTATTTCAACTATATAGTAACTCTCACTACTAAATATATCATCCTTTAAAGCCATCGAAGTGTATATATTAAAGAATGAAGAATTATACTCCCTAGCACAAGATGTAAATATTGTTTGAGATAATATTGCATTTATTGCTACAGTCTTTATAAATGTTGATTTACCAGATGCATTAGAACCTGTAAGAAGTACACTATTATTAAACATACCACTGTTTGCTATAGGATTTTTTATTAGTGGATGATATATATCTACAAATTCTATTTTATTTTCTTCCTTACAATTACTTTTGATTAAATTTGGTTTAGAATAATAATCTAAACTATCTCTAAATGAAGCAACACCTATTAATGCATCAATAGTTCCTACATAATCGTATATCTCTTTAAACTCTTTAGAATTTTTTATAACAGTATTTTTAACCTTCTCATAATCCCTTAATTCTTTTAAAGATATCATGTTTATATATTCACTAAATACATTAACATCCGAATTAATCATTGGAGAACTTTCACCCATTGACTTATTTCTAATTTTTTTAACTTTTTCTAAACTATCAGATATATCTTCTAAATTATCATTAATATCACCTATGTTTAATTCTTTTATTTTATTTGCAGCCCTTACTACTGATATTATGTAAGTAAATCCGTCTATATTGTAATTATACTGCTTATCATTATAGCTTATCCATATATTTACTCCTATACTTGCTACAAGTAAAATTAAGAAATATCCATTTAAAAATGATAATAATATACTTATCAAAGGAATATATGAAAGAATTTTATATCTTAATAGCTTACTCTTACTATCATCCATTTCATTAAATAAACAGTTTGTAGTATATAGTTCTTTACTTTCCCCAAGTTTTCCTAGTGTATATTGTATTTCTCTTCTTTTTTCTTCATTATTTCTAAAGTAGTCTATAACCTTGTCTCTTTTTAATAAATCTTCTTTATCATATAATGGACATCTAAGTATAGTATACAACACATCACGACCTGCACTACTTTGAGTATTGTTTATTTTCTTATATATATCATCCATACTTAAGTCATTCCAAGTTATATCGTCTACGCATTTTTTGATTTTTTTATTCTCAAAATAACTTGAAACACTTACCATTTTATATTTAACATCTTCTAAATCTATTTCTTTTCCATAATTGTTTAGTATACTTTCTTTTATATATTTCATTTTACTCATGTAATCAAATAGAGAAAATGAAATTCCTAATAAAAATATAAATCCCATTCCTAGTAAAAAATTGATTATATCTCTCATTGTGTCTCCCTCTTTATAACAAATTCATTCCTATTACAGCTATGTCAGCAACAAGCATAATTATTAATGCTATCATATGCATACCTAACTCGCTTCTTTCCTTTCCTATATTGAATATTAAAATTTGAAGTATTGGTATCATAGCTAATACAATTATCTTTAACATTGTGTGTGGTTTATTTATCTGAACCAATATTTGATCTGGTAATATAAAAAACGCCCCTATGTTAATAACTACGGTCATGATTATAATTACTTTACTTATCAAATTTGATTTTTTATCATCAATAAATAACATAGTTCCTCCTTTTTTTAAATTTTATTTTTCTCACTTAATACTTCTAATTCTTCTATTATTTCTTCAAATTCTTTATTCCCTATAAAATCACTAAATCCTTCTTTTAAAGACACAATAATATGTTCATAAAAATTAGTTTTCATATTTATTGTTTTTTCTTCCATTTTATCAAAATACCATATATCATTAATTTTCATTCGGTTATTAATATTTACATCTCTTAGATAATCAAGGATTTTTCTTAAAGACTCAATAGAGTTTTCACTATCTTTCTTTTTCATATACATATGAGCTAATTGAGAATATATTGTATGTGTCATATTCATTTCTGGAGTTAATTTTTCAATACCTAAAGCTAATTCATAATAGTTTTTTGCTTTTTCAAAATCTATATCTTCTTCATCCATATCATCTTTATAATTGTAATATGACATTGCAAGTGACATACAAGAAGTTTTAGCTTCAATTAAGGCATTGTATAAAATTTC
Source organism: Faecalimicrobium dakarense (assembly GCF_000499525.1). Taxonomy (GTDB): domain Bacteria; phylum Bacillota; class Clostridia; order Peptostreptococcales; family Peptostreptococcaceae; genus Faecalimicrobium; species Faecalimicrobium dakarense. The sequence goes on from NZ_HG529326.1 coordinate 10,719, forward strand.
TTGCAGTAGTTTTTTAGATTCTTCTACCTTCCCTTGGCTAAGATATATAATTGATAACATACCCTGTGGGTCATATGTTGGTTTATATATTTTTTTCAAAATTTCTTCTGCTTTATCTGGCTTATTTATTAACATGTACTGGCTACTTAATTGTATAAGTGAACCTTCTTTTTCTTTTATATCATTTGTATTATCAACTATATCTAATAAAATCTCTATATTCCTAGAAATTATGTCATTGTACTTATCACTACCAGCTACACTTCTTACAGCAGCTAAAGTGTATATGGCGCTTAGATTAAACTTTAATTCATAATTAGATGGGTACTTTCTTATGTACTTTTCACATAATTTTATGCTTTCATCTACTTTTTCTTGTGATATTAAATCTTCACATTTTTTAAATATTTCTTCAATTTCTTCTTTAGTTAATTCATTTTTATAATTTAATAACTCATCTATTGTAACTTCAAAGTAATTTGCAAGTATAGGAAGTACTGTTATATCTGGATAACTTGTACCACTTTCCCATTTAGATACTGCAGGCGTTGATATTCCTATTATATTTGCTAATTGCTCTTGAGTTACATTTTTATTTCTTCTTAGTGATTTTATTACTTCCCCAATTTTTAACTTTTCCATTAATTTACTCCTTTAATATGGTATATTTATAGTATAGGTTAAGTAAATTACATTAACAATGGATAGATAGTTAACTTTTAATTAATAAATTTAACTATAGGTTAACTTATAATTTCTTAAATCTTTTCTCAGGAAATATATTTTTATAGAGTTTATATTATATAAAAATAACCTGATAAAAATAATAAGAGGTGATTATTTATGAATAGTCTCATCATATTCACGGCAATATTTATTCCATGTTTTATATTTTATAATTTCTGGTGTATTAAGAATAAGAAAATATCAGTTTGGATAAGTGATGTTAAACTTATAGATGGTAATAAACTTGAATCTAGTAAAGATGATTATTTTAACTTTCAATTTAAAAGTAGTTTAATTACATGCTTACTTATGGCTTTATTTATTCTATGCGCAGCTGTTTTAAATATTAAAAATACGTATCTTCTTTTAATCTTGCTAGTATTTCATTTTTCAAATTTTGCAACAAAACACCTTGCAATAAAAAAAGAATATCTTACTGAAATTTAACGTATTTAAAATTTTATAAACTACGAAATAAAGGCTATAGTCTAAAATAAGACTATAGCCTTTTAATTAAAGCATATTTCTAATTAATAAAATCCGTAGATAAATAAAATTAATTTAAAATTGAATGAACCATTTAGTATATATATACATCTAATTAGTGTAAGGCAAAGAAGTAGCGCTACAATTTGCATGGAAAGGTAGGAAGTTAATTGAATAAAAATACATTTATAGAAAACGTTCTTGAAGCTGAACGTACTTTATATCATGTGTCTAAATCAATTTTGATTTATGATCAAGATTGTGAAGATGCAGTTCAGGGGTCAATTTTAAAAGCTTATGACAAATTACATACATTAAAAGAAGAGAAATTTTTTAAAACATGGTTAATTAGAATACTGATAAATGAATGCTATAGCTTAAAGCGTAAAGAAACTTCAAATGTATCTTATGAAGAATGTTTTGAGTTTGTAAAGTCTGACGATAAAAAAGACTATAGCGAATTATATTTAGCTATTGGGAAATTGCCTGAGCGCATTCGTATTACAATTGTTCTTTATTATGTAGAGGGATATTCAGTAGAAGAAATTAAGCAGATTTTAAAAATACCTTCTGGAACTGTTAAAAGTAGGTTAGCAAAAGGACGAAAGTTATTAAAAATAAAGTTAGATTATATGGAGGTAACTTATGAATAATTATAATTGGAATAATGCCTTTCCAGATACACCAAAAAGTTTTAAAAATAAGGTAAGTGATACATTAAATAACTTGCCAGATCAAGAGGAGAATGGTGAAATGGGAAATAGAAGAATATATAAAAATGGATCATTAAAGAAGAAAGTTATAATTGCATTAGCATCTACTTTTGTCTTGGGAACAACTGCATTTGCAGCAGGAAAGTTATTCTCTACTGTAGGATCCACAAGTAATATACCAACTTATACTGCTCTACCTTCAGTTGAGCAAGTAAATGATGATTTTGGGTTTAATCCGAAATTAGTTGATAAATTTGAAAATGGATATATTTTTGAAAATGGATATACTTCAAATTATGAAGGACTTGATGAAGATGGAAATTCTTTAGGAAAAACAAAAGCACTTAATTTTGAATATAAGAAAGACAAAAGTAGAATAAACCTTAGCATGGAAAAAGGAATGTTAGGTGAAATAGATGAAAAATCAGTGCTTATTGATAAATATAATGATATAGATGTATATTATCATTCATATGCTAATAAGCTTGTACCAGGGGATTATGAAATGACAGAACAAGATAAAAAGGATGAAGCATCTGGTAAATATGTATTTAGTTTTGGATCTGAAGATATTGAAATTTCTAAAATCCAATATCTAGGTTGGAAACAAGATGGAATCAACTACTCTTTTTTAGCAAAAGATTCTGAGTTATCACAAGATGAATTAGTTAAAATGACTCATCAAATTATTAATGAGAAATAAAATTTAGTTTAACTAATTAACTTTTTAAATTATAAATTTTTAACTTAAA
>NZ_HG529327.1 GCF_000499525.1 Faecalimicrobium dakarense
TTATTACTGTATTTATACTTTATATATCATCTCAAACTCTGTTAATTACTCTTATTATAGCCTATATTTATAATACATTTGTATTTATTTTTTCTCATTATCCTTAATTCCTAATAAAAAATCATAAATTAATTATTGACATTTTTATTAAGACAGAGTAATATGAAATTAACTTCACATGAAGAAAACTTCATATGAAATCAACTTCACACGAAGTTAATTTATTTTATGTTAGGGGTGATTTATTTGAAAAATAAATTTATGCAGCGTATTTCGGCATCACTTATGCTTATTATCATTGGTGGCATTGATATAATTTTTAATGTATCAACAGGATTTGACTTTGGTTATTTAAATATATTAATTGGCGCAATAATATTTATATGTTCTATGGTTTCTTATATTAAATATCAAACCAATGCCAAAGAGATAGATAAAGAACTATCAAAAGAATATGATGAGAGAGATGATTTAATAGACGGAAAAGTTGCTAAATTTACATTAAATATCTTAGTATGTCTAATTCTAATTATTATGTTTATTTCTAACTTGGTTGTAATTTCAGCAAATACTGCTCTATTCGCTATATTAATATCTTTTATGATCACTGAAATGTTATCTAGAAAATACTATAACCACACGTTGTAATTAGGGGGATTAATGAAAAACATAGTAAAGGAATTGAGATTAGAGCATGGAATAACACAACAGGAATTAGCCGATAAGGTATGTGTATCTTCAAGAACAATTATCTCTTTGGAGAAACAAAAATATAATCCATCTGTTCTACTTGCATATAAAATAGCTTCAGTTTTTAATCTATCAATTGAAGAAACTTTTATATTCGAAGACGATGACAAATAATAATACAATAAATGGAGGAATTTAAATTATGCAAATGTTAGCTATACTTTTTGGAGTGGTTTTAATACTATGGGGAATATACAGAATGAAAACAGATGATGGCCTATTTGGAAAAACTCAAACAGGTAAAAATATATTTAACCTGATATTAATGGGAGAAGCTTCTGGATTAGGACAATTCTTGGGCGGAGTACTATTTATAATTATAGCAATTGTATCTTTTATAGTTAAATAATAAAAAACAAGAGGATTTTAGCTGTATTTTAAAGCTTACTTCCTCTTTTTTTATTATATTTATATATTATATTTTACTAAATTTACCTTTTTTATCTAGAACATATATAATAGCTATTCCAGCTAATAGTACAATAGTAGCCCCTAGCCCTGCCTCCGGTCCAAAAGAACCTCCAGATATAAAATCTTTTCCAACTAAGTTAAAATCAAACAAACTTCCAACTTGAACATTTAATCCACTTACTTCAAATCCAAATAGATTACCTTGGGCAAAGTTCCATGCACTATGCATTCCACATACAGCCCACAAATCATTAGTTTTCATAACATATAATCCATAAAATAATCCAACTAATATTATATTTATAATGGCAACATAGTTAACATTCGGGTTTCCTAAATGTAATAAACCAAATAATGTTGAAGATATAATAAGCCCTAAAGCTATATTGTATCTAGCCCCTAATACGTTCATAAGCCAACCTCTTGTTACTACCTCTTCAGTTCCACCTTGTATTACCCATCCTATTAATACTATTAATACAGGAAGTATCGCTGAAAATCCTACTGGTTGGACAGATTTTGTTTCAACAGTTACACACCCTAGTAAAAATAGTATTAATACTACCAAACTCATCATAGCTAAGCCTATAAAAAATCCAAAGCCATATTTTTTAAACCAGTTATTTTTATGAAAACCAATTGAAGATAACTTCCTTTTTTCTATCATTGTAATCCTGAAGAAAACTAATAATGATATAAATGCAAAACTTATTAATGAAATTAGTAAGTACAATAATTCTAGATTTAATCTAAAATACGGAATCTTACCTAATACTCGAAATATTGGTATTATTCCAATTCCACCAATAATCGAACCTCCATACATAAATATTAATGCTAGTATTATAGCCCAAATAACATTAGGTAACTTTTTACTTTTCCTCGCTTCATCAACAAGAGTTTCTTTTTCCCTAAGCATCAAATCCCCCCTTTTTATCACTAAAATTTATATATTTTTAAATACTTATTTATATACCTATTGTAAGAATAAGTTATATTGTAAATATTTTTAGTATTTTACTTAATTATATTGTAAAAATTAAAACACATTATAAGCATCATACAATATGTAAAAAGCTTTTTAACATCTTCCCTTTTCATACGTCTAGAAAAATTACTTCCTAAAAATCCACCAAGTATTCCTCCTAATATCATATATACTACAACTTCTAAATTGTATACTAAAAATCCTTCATTAAGTAAAATAGTTATAAGCTTTGAACCTTGTGAGAAAAATATTATAAATATAGAATGAATAGCAGATGATTTTGCATCCATACCTAATACATACATAAGCACAATTACATTAAGTGGTCCTCCACCTATTCCTAAAAAAGATGCGATAATTCCTAATATTAATCCTGCTAAAAAGCAAATACTAACACTTTCTATTTTAAATCCCTTTATCTTTCCTTCCTTACTATAAAGAATAAGTACTGCAGACATTAGTAAAAATAAAATTATAGATTGTATCTTTTGAGCTAATACATTATTATTTAATATATTTAAAAATATTTGAAATGCACTTTTCCCAATTACTCCTCCTAATATAGATCCTATTGCTAGGGTGATAGTTCTTTTTCCATCTAATTTTACTTTGTTTTTTATGCTTTTTCCTAGAGATACGATAGACATAGAAAAAACTGTAAAAGCTGATAAAACACCGATACTTGCGATATCATAATTTCCTAACATATCAAGAACTGGCTTTATAATAACTCCGCCACCAATACCTGATATAGCCCCTACTGTTGTTGATATTAACCCAACTAAAAAATATATTAATTCGTTCATTTCACCCCTCCATACTATAAGTTTACACTATTTCATATAAAAAATCCTATGAAACTAGAACATTAATGCCTAATTCCATAGGATTTCTCAATTTAATTATTTAATATCCATCCAGATAAGTTCTCCAGGATTTAATGTTAAAATATCAATTAATTCTCCCTTAACATATACATCTGTACTCTGAGCTTCAAAAGAGTTATTTATAACAGCCATTTTACCAACTTCAGTAAATGCTGCACACTCTGTATTTATATTGCTTACATAATATTCTTTCATCTTATCTTCCATATTTTTAGCCCAATAAATACTCCTTAAAAGTAATCTACAGTTTTCTGGAGTATATGGAAGTCCTGACATATAAACTGCTCTACCTTTTCCATAAGTATTAGTAGATAAAGCTATATCTCCTTTATGAATAGATAGAATTTCTACACTATCTCTCTTTTTAAATATCCCTTCTTTGCCTTCGCCAAAGTTAAACTTATCATTTATTTCATCTATTATAAAGTGATTCTTAGTTAACTCGTGGTATTTTCTATATGATAATCCATAAGTTAACTCTCTATCTACTCCAAGTACATCAAATAATTGGAAATACTTACCTTGCTTTTGATAAGCAGTAGGTTCACCTACCCCTATAAATCCTCCACCTTCATATACCCATTTTCTTAAAGTAGTTATTATTTGTTCATCTACCCAATTTTCTCCACCACTCCAAGCAGTCATAGCATCTCCAGCATTTATTATTACTCCAATATCTTTAGGCACTCCATTTCTTATATCTTCAAAGTTTATAAATTCAACATCTACTGGCATTCCACTTAAACACTCTATTACTCCAACGTATGAATATATTTCTTTATACCAAAGAGCGTGAGCTACTTGGTTTGTTTGCCAACTTCTCATTTTACCAAAACAGTTAAGTATAGCTACTTTAAATGGTGCAGTATGAGCTTTTGTTCCTTTTATATTATCATGTATTGTTCTAAATTCTTCACAAATTCTTTCTACTTCTTCAACAAATTCAGGAAATTGTAGTGCTAATCCCAAATATCCACCATATCCTATTCTATCAAGTGGCTTTCTAAGTATTGCACGTCTTGCTTGAGCCCAGTTTTCTTTAGCTTCTCCTACTGGGTCTCCACCTTCTCTAAATACATCTGGGAAGAAGTATGGTAAAAATCTACCTTCTGTATATTTAACACCTGGAATATCTGATATCATTCTCATAGTAGTACCATTCCCAACTGAACCCACTACTGCATCAAGTCCTATAGATTCAAAATATTTTCCATATGGCTCTGTACCTATCCAGTTATCACCTAAAAACATCATAGTTTCTTTTTTAGCATCATGTGCTATATCTACAAATTCTTTAGCATGAGTTGCTACAAACTTTGATTGGAAATCTACAAAGTCTAAATACTCTTTAGAAGGTATTCTAAATGGTGAATTATAATATCCCTCATCTATTATATCTTCAGCTTTTAGTCTATATCCTTTTTCTTTTTCAAATTCATCTAAACACTCTTTACTAAGAGATGAAGAATATCCAAACCAATCAACAAACTTTTCCTTTGCTATATCATTATATATTAATGTAAAGTGATAGAAGAATGTTGTAAATCTTACTACATCTATTTCTGGATTTTCTTCTATCCAATTTTTAAGATAGCTTTTCATATGTTCAAATGTTTCTGGATGTCTTCCATCGTAAGGCATTTCATGGGCTTTATCTCCCCAGTTATTAGTTATATGGTTATACATTTGAGTTGGGTCCCATATTTGGTAAACTAAAAAGCTTACTGTATATTCATGAAAAGGTATAGATTCTTTTACTATTACATTTTCAGTTTCATAATCATACTCCCATTTATCACTATCTAGAGTTTTTCCAGTAGTTCTATCTATAACTTCCCATAAAGTTTTAATATCATCTTTTGTATTAGGTTTAAATTGCTCTTTATAGAAACCTTTCATTATATCAATTGAAATAATCGATTCTATTGCTATTTGAGGCTCACTTACAACATATAATTGTTGAAGTTGATCTAAATGGTCTTTTGCCCACTTTTGATCATTTCTTGTTGGTAGATATGTTGAGTACATTTTTAAATTTAAACTTTGTAGATCACTTGATAATTTTGTACCATCACAATCTCTAATTGCATCTGCTCCCCACTTATTTATAACTTCTTTCATTAACTCATCAATTCCTACATCTGTTGGTATTGTTACTCTTCCCTTACCTGCCATTTGTCCTTCCCCCCATTTTTTATTAATTTTACTATTAAAATCTACATTCGTATAAATTTTGTATATAAACTTTAATAGAAAAATTATTGTTTAATGTATTCAAAATGTATCTATATTTTATAAAAAAAGGCTGCAGCTAAGCAGCCTTTTCTATCCGCCAATTTTTCGCGAATTATTTACTCATTGCACTTATTACTTTTTCATTTGATTTATTTAATCCATCAACCCATCCTTGTGCACTTACTTCTCCGTTAAATACAGCTCCTGCTTTACCAAATACTTCTTCTCTCATATTTATTTCAGTATTTTCTACAGTTTTCCAAGCTTCAACTATTGGCTTTACTCCACTTTCAAATACTGTTAAACAATTATAGTTTGATTCTGGTAAATACTGCTTAGCTATATTTAAAGCGTCTTTAGTTGGAACTACTGCTTGATTTAATTTAGCATTAGCTTCTACCATTTCATCACTATATAAGAATCTCATAAATTCTTTAGCAGTTTCTATATTATCAGAGTTTCCTGGTATATACATTTCTTCAATCATTGTAGATACAAATTGATCTGAACCTTCTTTAGCAGCTGGTGGAGCCATGAATCCCCATTCCCATCCTTCTTGGATAGCATCTTTCATTTCACCTTCATACCAGTTACCATTAGGGCAGAATAGAGCTTCTCCTTTTAAGTGAGCAGTTTGAGCTTGAATATGATTCATAGCTACTGTTCCTTTTAATAAATCTCCATCTTTTCCTATTTTTTCTATATTAGCAAGTGCTTCTTTAACTTCTGGCTTATCCCAAGCACCTTCTTTAAAATTAAATATATCTTCTACTGCACCTTCACCAGCATATGATGCTATTGCTGGCCATACGATTGCTTCTAAGTATCCTGGACTTTGACCTTGGTATGTAAATAAAGCTACGCCTTCAGCCTTAGCTTTTTTACCTAATTCAAAGAATTGATCCCAAGTTTTCGGAACTTCCCATCCCTTTTCTTCAAATAATGCTTTATTATACCAAAGACCTGTTACATTATAATAAAGTGGTGCAAGATAAACTTTTCCATCTTCATATGGAGCACAAGATGGCTTATCTAAGAATCCTTCCATCATCTTATCTTTTATTGGTTTATCTTCTCCTGGTGCAGGCTTTTCAAATACATCTGTTAAATCAGCTAAGTTTTTATCTTTTATTAAAGCTTTAGCAACACTTTGCGCATTTTGTGCACTATGGTATATAAAATCTGGAGAATTTCCACTTGCTATTTGTGGTCTTATTACATCTCCTATGTTTGGACTTGCATTTAATACAACATCAACATCTGGGTATTTTTCCTCAAATTTCTTTTCAGCTTCTTCCCAAAATGCTGTACCAAATCCACCCTCAAATACTGCTACATCAAGTTTTCCCTCAATTTTTCCTGAAGCTGCGTCTCCTTTAGCACCTTCATCTGCTTTATCTCCCCCTGTAGATGAACAACCAACTAGTGATCCCATAACCATAACTGTAACTGCTAATAATGATCCTATTTTTTTAAATGGATGCTTCATAATACCCCTCCTAGCTTTTTTATAAGAAATCTTCATTTGAAATCGTTTTCTCGTTATAATTGTAAATCATTTAAATTTATATAAAAATATAAAATTTTTACATCAATATGGATAATTATTACAATTTATTGTACTTTTCTTTATACTCGCTAGGGGTTATATTAAAGAATTTAGTAAATAGTCTACTAAAGTATAGTTGGTCTTGTATTCCAACATTTATTGCTACATCCTTTACTCTCATATCACTTTGCTTTAAAAGTTCTTTTGCTTTTTCTAGTCTTTTAATCTTTATATAATCTGATATAGTCATATCTAGTTCATCTTTAAATATCCTACTTAAATATGATTCATTCATATTTACAAGTTTAGCTAATAGCTCTAAAGATAATTTCTTACCTAAATTATGGTTTATATACTCAACGATTTTTTTAACTTCTTTTCTGCATTTGGCTACTTTCGAGTTTATTTTGTAATCATCTTCTTCTCTTTGAATTTCTATTAATTTTAATGCTTCTTCAATATTACTGCACTTTTTATGTATAACTTTTTCAAACTCCATATCTAAGTACTGAGCTACATTTCTTGTTATATTTGATATTAGTAAATTTATATCATCACTTTCTTTATTTGCTTTTATGAAAATTACATATTCATTTCTTTTTATATTTATTAGTGATATAAATTTTGAGTTAATATAAAGTGCACAAGAACTAATTATATTCGATATAAAAGCATTTAGCTTTTTTTCTTTCTCTATATTTTCAATATCTGTACTCAAAGCTCTAAGATATATAAATGTGTAATCTTTTAAATATTTATTTTCTAAGCTTTTTTCTAAATCTATACTCTTATCTCCTTTAAGGTACTTTTCTAAGTATTCATCAACCTTAAGTTTTTCACTAGATATTTCAACAATATTATTATCTTTTATAAGTTTATTACTTTCCTTTAATTCTTCTCTAGCTTTATTTAACACTCCTAGTAACTCATCTTTATTTATAGTTACTTTTAATAAATACTCAAAAGCTCCATTTTTCATAGCTTCTTTTACTGAGCTAAAATCATCAAAATTGCTAAGTACTATTATTTTTCCATTAAAATTTTTATTTTTTAATTCCTTAATTAAAGTATTTCCATCCATTTTAGGCATTTTCAAATCTGTAATTACTATATCAATGCTTTCTTTTTCTATAATATTAAGGGCTTCTATTCCATCTTTAACTAAACTAACTAAGGTCATTTCTTCTTCTTCCCAATTTATTATAGAACTTAAAAATGTTCTTGTTATATATTCATCTTCAACTATTAACACCCTCATTTTTTATCCCCCTATTATTTTAGGAATAACTATTTTAGTTATAGTTCCACTTTGATATTTTGATGTAATTTCAAATATATAAACTCCTTCATAATATAAATTTAATCTTTCTTTTATATTTTTAACACCTATTCCAGCAAATTTATCTATATTAAAGTTCCCCTCATCTAGACGACATTCATCTATTCCTATTCCATTATCTATAATTTCAAAATTTATAAATTCTCCATTATCACATACATTTATATTTATATAATTAGTATCATTTGCATCTTCAAATCCATGTAATATACAATTTTCAACTATTGGCTGAAGTATAAATTTAAGTATTTTTTGTTCTAATATACTTTCATCTATAAAGTAGTCAATATTAAATATATCTCCGTACCTAATTTTTTGTATTGTAATATAGTTTTTAACATTTTCTATTTCTTGATTAACGCTTATAAATTCATCTTTATTGAGTATTATACTTCTTAGCAGTTTTGCTAACGCTTCAAGACCGTTTCCTACAGTATTGTCATTATTCATAATTGCTACATACCTTAAGCTCCCTAATGTATTAAATAGAAAATGAGGATTTATTTGAGCTTGCAACATTCGAAGTGTAACTTCTCTTTTCTCTTTTTCTCTTAATTTGACAGTATGTATAAGAACTTTAAGTTTTCTAGACATTTCATTATATTTTTGCATTATAAATGATATCTCATCATTTCCACTAATTATCATTTCTTTTCCTATTGTGCTTTCCTCTACATTGTTCATTGTATAAATTATTTCATTTATAGGTTTTGTTATAGATTTATGTATAATTATTACAATAAAAATAGATAGCGCTAACATAGCTATAGCTACAAGTGCATAAATTATATAAATGTCAGCACAACTTGAATATATAAAACTGTATGGTATTATACCTAATAGATCCCATGATGCATAACTAATGCTTTTGCGAGTTATTATAAATTTTTTACCATTTATCTTGCCTATACTTGTACTATTATCGATTTCTTTTATTATTTCTATATTATCTAAATTTCTTTTTTCTATATATTGCAAATAATCTTGTTTATATGAATCATTACTTTCGTTTATAAGTAATTCTTCATTATTTATAACTATAATATTATTATTTTCATCTACTATAACTCCTCCACCATTAAAATTAATATTATAGTCTTTAAACATTTCTAAAATAACCTTTTCCTTAAGTGCCAAAAATATATGACCGTAAGTCTTATTACCCATTTTAATTGGTTTTGTTATTGCTATATAATTACCTTCTGCATTTTTTACAGATGTCCAATTTATTATCTTTTTATTTTTTATTCCTTTTGATATTTCATCTAATTTTGTTTCTTGTTTTATATAACTAAATCCCTCATTATACACTACATTAAAATCTTCATTTAAAAGTGTAAAATCAGCAATATCTGATATATATGTAGTTCTAGAACGTAATATCTTAGATAGTTCATCATTAAATTTATTTCTTTCTTTTATAGTAAGATTTTTATATTCTTTCATATCATTTAATAATGTAGAACTCCATATAATTTCATTTGTTATTGAATCAAACTTACTTATATAATCGGTTATAGAGTTTGTTATTAGTTTAGATGTTACTTTGTCGTTTGCTATTATATTGTTTTTTATTAAGTTCACTGATGTTGTATTAACTACTAAGAATATTAAAATTACTGGTACTATAGATATTATTAGAAATGATATTAAAAGCCTTTTATTTATTGTGCTTTGTCTTAATTTTCTGACTAAATATTGCGATAAATTTCCTCTTGCTGATGTGATTTTTCCTCTCATAAATCTCCCCCTATCTACATTATACTATAACTACAATGCCAATTAGGGAATTTTAGTAATAAAAATCCACTTTAATCAAGTTAAATCATAAATTAAAAATCCCTCCAAATTAATTGAAGGGATCTTTAATTTATTATGATATTTGAGTTTTTAAATGTAATAAAAAATAAGACTAGGTTTTACCCTAGCCTATTTTAGCTTAATTATATGTATTATTCTAGATTATCTATGGCATACTGTGCTTCTTCTTCTGTAAATTTCTCACCATAGTCTGATATTAATTGATCATAAATTGCACTTGAAGACATTGCCATGTCTTTTTGATATGTTTTTGCTTTTTTTAATGCATTTTCTTTCCAATCTGCTTCTACATTATCTATAGCATATTGAGCAGCTTCTTGTGGAAACTTCTCTCCATACTCTGATGTTAACTGTTCATATAGTCCAGCCTTAGACATACTCATAGTATCGCTATATGTTTTTGCTTTTCTTAATGCAGACTTATATTCTGTTGGAACATCTTCTTCAACCTGAGTATCTTCTTCTGCAACTTCATCTTTCTTTTCTCCTACTGGAGTAATACTTCCACTTACGACTTTTTCACTCTCTGGCTCCGAACACGCCACCATAGACATAGACATAACTCCTAATAATAAAGCTATTAAACTTTTCTTTAATTTCATAATACAATTCTCCCCTAATTTACTATTATTTATAATGATACAGCAACTTATACAATTTATTTATATATAAAACCTTTTTAATGTCACATAATTGTATTGTAACATAATTTATCTCCTTTTTTTCCTAACCTTTAACAGTTTTCCTACTATTTTTTATTTAAATATAAAAAGTCTCTTAGATAATAAATCTCCTCTTTTTCAAGACACGAGATTCGCATTCAGAATTATACGTTATTTTTAACCTAAACTTAATTCATCTAGTTATTTTAGCATCGTTAACTATTTTTATATTTCATAGATTTAAAATCAATATAGTATTTTTGCAATAAAAAATCCTTTCAATTTAATGAAAGGATTTATATATGTATTAAGATATTTGTGCTTCTAACTCTACATTCTCTTTTGTACTTTTTCTTTTGGTAATACTATATTTAAAACAACTGCTATAAGTGCTACAAGTACTAATCCTGAATCTCCAAATATAAGTTGTATTGATTCTGGCATACTAGCTAAAGCATCTGGTACAAATGAAAGTCCAACTCCCATTCCTATAGCTAAAGCTACTATTGTACTATTTCTATTATTTAATGGTTCACTTGTTATTAACTTTATACCACTTACTGCTATCATAGCAAACATCATTATACTAGCTCCACCTAATACACTTGATGGCATTATAGATATTACAGCCCCTAGTTGAGGAAATATTCCTGCTAGTATTAAAAATAGCGCACCTAATGCTATAACATTTCTATTTATAACTTTTGTAAGAGCTATTAATCCTACATTTTGACCAAAAGATGTATTTGGTAATATACTAAACATTGCTGCTATCATACTTCCAAGTCCATCTGCCATTATTCCACCTGAAACTTCTTTATCAGTTGCCTCACGCCCTATTCCATCATATGCTATAGCAGTTATGTGACCAACAGTTTCAACAGATGAAACTAAGTACATACATACCATTGCAACTATTGCATCTATATGAAACTCCATTCCAAATTTAAATGGTGTTGGAATAGATAACATTGATATTGTTGATAATTGAGAGAAATCTACTTTCCCCATCGGTATTGCTATTATGTATCCTACTATAAGTCCTATAAGTATTGATGCTAAACTTGTTATACCTTTTGTATATTGATTAAAAAATAATACCGTTAATAAAACTACTGTTCCTAAAAATAAATTTGAGGGTGATCCAAAATCTGGCGCCCCGACTCCACCTGCAAAGTATTTTATACCAGTTGGAAGTAGTGATATCCCCATTGCTAAAACCACAGTTCCAGATACTACTGGTGGGAAGAATTTTCTTAATTTTTTCATTCCATTTCCAAGAATTATTTCTACTAATCCACCTATTAAACAAGCCCCTAATACTGCTTCATATCCATATTTAGCTCCTATTGCCGTTGCTACTGGTAAAAATCCAAAACTTGTTCCCATTACTATTGGAAGTCTTGCTCCAAATGGTCCTAACTTATAACATTGAATTAATGTTGCTATACCTGATACAAACATTGCACATTGAACTAAAGCTGTCTTATCTGCTAAGTTCATATTAAGAGCACCTGCTATTATTATAAGTGGTGTTACATTACCAACAAACATTGCTAGTATATGCTGTACCCCCAATGGTAATGCCTCTTTTAGTCTTGGCTTACCATCTAGTTGGTAAATAACCGAACTTTTACTTGTCATAAATACTTTTTCCTCCCCCAAATAAATACTTTTTATTATTTTTTATATTTATTATTCGTGTTTATATTTTTATTATAGCATATTAATTTAATATATCAACAATTTTATGAACTTTATTTTATTTTTTAAATATAAAATACGTATTATCCCATATTATATTATTCTAATCAAACTAATTACCACATATAAATTTATTTACTTCTTATTATACTAAGATAAACATATTCTAAATATAAAACTTTTTAAAACTAAAAATAACTTACAGCTTCTATTAGCTATAAGTTACTTTATATTTGTTATTTATTTTTAATATGAATTATTTACATTTTTTAATTTGTTTAAAGAAAACATTCCAACTGATCCAATAACAGATATTATAGCTATAATTATACATGATATATACATACCATTTAAATCAATGATTCTCCCCATTATCATTGGCCCTAATGCATATCCAGCCCCTGTTAATATAGGTATTATAGAACTAATTCGGCCTCTATGAGAAGAAGGGGTATTATTTGCTATAAATGCAGAGTTGTTTATGGCTATTAATATTTCCCCTATAGTTAAAGAAAGTGTTCCTATAAAAAATAGTGTCATTACTTTTGAATATCCATAAATTAAAAAACATAATCCGTAACCTAATCCTCCTATTGCCATTACATTTAAAGGATTGTACTTTCTAGTTTTACTAGTTAATAAAGGAGTACATGTTATTACTATAATTGCATTAAATGCTCCTAAGAAGCCATATAACTTAGCTCCTTCATCGCCAAACAATTCTCCCATTTGT
This sequence comes from Faecalimicrobium dakarense, assembly GCF_000499525.1. Taxonomy (GTDB): domain Bacteria; phylum Bacillota; class Clostridia; order Peptostreptococcales; family Peptostreptococcaceae; genus Faecalimicrobium; species Faecalimicrobium dakarense. The sequence goes on from NZ_HG529327.1 coordinate 13,080, forward strand.
AGTGGTAGTGAAAATCCCCATTGAGAATACACAAGTTGAAATAAAAGCATCATTAATGGAAATAAAATAAGTATCGGTCTTTGTAAGAATACTTTAAACGTTGAAACTTTACTATTTTCAAATTCTATTTCTTCTTGTTCATTTTTAATTACTTTTTTCTTTGTTTCCCCTACATATTTAATAAATAAGAAAAGAGCTATTAATGTAGTAATTGCATCTCCTATAAATATTAGAGGAAGGTAATTTTTATATAAAAATCCACCTAGTATAGGACCGATTGCATAACCTATATTAGCGCCCATATATAATAATGAATATGCTTCTTTTCTATTAGATTCATCTGTTAAATCTGCGTTTAGTGCATCATAAGCAGGTGAAGATACTGAATAAAAACATGCCGATAAAATCATCATTTTTGCTGTTAAAGTAGATATAGGTATAAGTCCACAAATTATAAATGTAGCTGCACCTAAAAGCTGAAACCCTATTATAACCTTTCTTCTTCCTATGCTATCTGCTAATTTACCTCCAACTATCATACATGGAACTTGAAAAACGGCTAAGATTGTTATGAATTGTCCTGCCTCAGATGCAGACATTCCTATTCTTTGAGTTAATATCAAAGACATAAGCGGATGTACAAAAGCTCCTATTGAGTTTACTATTTTTCCTACAAATAATATATATATCTCTTTTGGTAATCCCTTATATGGATTTAGTAAGTTCTTCATTTTTATTCCCCTCCCCTTTAAATGACGTATTTACTTTATCCTATAGATAATTATACTACTTTTCATATTATAATATTTAAAATTTTCAAAATATTATAACCAACAATCTATAAATAAAATATAATTTCCTTATATGTAAAAAAGGATGAAATATTAAATATATCATCCTTTTTATATTATTCGTTTTCTTTTTCTAAATCATCTAAATTTTCTTCTTTTATATTTGAATTAGCAATTATTTCATCAATGGAGGAACTACTACTCAATACATCTTTTGCGTATTGTAGGGCGTCTTTATAATGTCCATTTTTAAATTTGTTCTCGCTCATTTAATTCACTCCTTAATATAATTTTTTTAGCATGGAGGAAATCTTCTTTGTCTAGCTAGTCTATCTCCTAATATATCTGATACTTTTTTATTAGAATAAACTTCTTCTGCTATTTCCATTTTTGTATCATTTTCTTTTAATAATTTTTTTATTTCTTTATTATTGTCTAATTCTTCTCTTTTGGTTTCCATGTTAGCTTCCTTTCTTTACTTAACTATATTCTTAAGTTATCCATATTTAATAGTTTTACTACTATAAATTTTTTGTGATTTTTCATATAATTTACTTTGATTCTATTATTATTATGTAGTATTTTTTAATATTTTAATCTTTTTAAAATTATCAATTAATTTAAATTAAAAGTATATATAAATTGAATAAATTATAATCCATAGGAAAACATATGTATATCACTTATATAAAAGGAGACAACAATGAAAAAAAGACGTATATTAATAACTGTAATGCTATTATTATCCATTATGATAAATGTGCCAACATCTTTTGCTCAGCAATCTAATTATGCTATTCCACCAATGCTTCAAAATATAAAAGGAAAAAATGAATTAGTATCTATCTTTAATGAAATAAAAGCAGTTAGAGAAAATATCAGTACTATAGATATAAATGCTCTTACAATAAAAGACAAATCAAATGACTTAAAAAAACAAATAAATTTTTATATAACTCAACTAACAGATATAGAGACAAAAATTTCTAGTTTTAACAGAAAATATAGTGATTCTGAACCAGATTTATTATTTTCGCAACAGCTTAGTATTATAGCAGAAACATATAAAATGACTTTAGCTCAACAATTAGCTTTGATAGATTCACTTTTAAGAAATGACCCAGAGGCTTCTACCTTATTTCACTCTAATTATTTAACTTATATATACTATTATCTTAGTCTAGGTGATCAAATGCTAGCATATATAGATGTTTATTATGATTTATTATAATATTGTAATCTTATAAATATAAAAAATTCGCTTCGCTCATGTCGCGAACGACTGTGTTCGTTGCTCAAGCTTAGCTGTTGGAATTATAAATTATCAACAAATCAAATAATTTATAATTCCTTAGTATATAAAAAA
>NZ_HG529328.1 GCF_000499525.1 Faecalimicrobium dakarense
TATTCTCAGCATATATTTTTTCATTTCCATATTTATTCATGTTATGATGAGTATTTATAGTAAATATACCTGCTACTATAACCAACATGTAGTATGCAAACCCACTGTGTAAAAATACTGAGTATCCAATTATTTCTTTTGGAAACACATTTGCAAATATAGAAAAGAATGCTAATTCATTGGCTCCCACATTCCCTGGCGTTGGAATTGGAGATACAGCCATATATAAAAATACTTGCAAAGTTAGTATATGCCAATAAGATAATCCATTTAAATTAAATGCTTTGTATATACAGTAAGTTACACTAAAGAATATAGTAAGTTGAATCGTCGTTAAAATTAAACTTAAGACTAAATTCTTTTTATCTTTAATAAAAATCTTAATTGAGTAATTATACTCGTCAATATATTCATTTATTTTCTCTTTTTTATCCGCTAATTTTTTGAAGAATTTAAATCTAGATAATTTATCTAAAATATAGCTAGTTATCATTTTTATTTTATTTGGACTAAGTACTATTAATATTCCTCCAACTAGCATAACTATATTCATAATCATTCCTGCAGTTACTAACATCATAATCGATGGCATTTCAGTTTTTAGCAGATCTAAATTTAAAAATATTAAATATCCACAGTAAGTTGTAACTACAGTTTGAAATACTATTGTTTTATTTGTTATTATAGCTACTGATTTACTTAAACTTATACCATACTTTGTTAGTGCATATATTTGTATTGGTTGACTACCTGATGCAAATGGCGTAACTAAATTATAATACAATCCCATTGTCCCTATTTTAAATCCTAAAAATCTAACTTTAGTCTTTTCTATTGAATTTATTACTAATTGAAGTATGTATGCCTCAAATAATATATATATAGCCACTAATAAAACTCCAGCTATTATATATTTCACATCAACTACCTTTAAAATATGAGGTATTAATGCAATGTCTAAAGTTGTCGATACTAAATAAGTTGTAAGACATATTAAAAACAATAAAAATGCATATTGTATAAAAGCTTTTTGCTTCTTAGTTATTTTTCTCATAATCGTTCTCCCAATATTTATTAGCCATTTATACATCATATACCATTTTATAATATCTGTGCAATAGTTTAGCCTATTTATAATTGTTACAATTTTGAAAGAATATTGTATATTTATAAATAAAAACATCACTTTATATATA
>NZ_HG529329.1 GCF_000499525.1 Faecalimicrobium dakarense
ATGTTTTTATTTATAAATATATTAATTTTATTATTTTTGAAACTTAGTTAAATCAACAAATCTATCGCATATTTTGTCTAATATTGATTTTTCGTGACTTATTACTACAAGTCCTATATTTTGCTTTCTAACAATATCAAGTACAACATTTAATATTTGAGCTTGAGTTATTGCATCAAGCATTGTTGTCATCTCATCAGCTATTAAAAACTTCGTCTGAGGTGATAATGCTCTTACAACACAAAATCTTTGTAACTCTCCACCAGATAATTCATTTGGCCATCTATTTAACCATTCATCTTCTATTCCTATAGAATTTAATAACTCTTTTGAAGGTGTATATGCTTCATTTAATATATCTTTCATTTTCCATTTAGGGTTTACTGCTTTTTCTGGATGTTGAAATATTAATTGAACTTGGTTATATCCATTATTTTTACCACCATCTAATACCACTTTACCTTTATTCGGATTTTGGTACCCTGCTAGTATTTTTGCAAGTGTAGTTTTACCATATCCACTAGGGGCAACTAATCCAACAATCTCACCTTCATTTACAGTAAAATCTACATCCTTTAATATAAAATCATCTTCATCATTATATTTAAAACTTACTTTTTCGGCTCTAAGTTGCATGTATACATCTCACCATCCCATCTCTTACGATTTTAGCTTTAGGTCTAACTTCAAAGCACTCATTAGTTGATTTCTCGCATCTATTATTAAATAAACATCCTTTAGGCAGTTCATTTGGAAGAGGTTGAGATCCTTTTATTGGCTTAAATTCATTTTGAGGAAGTGCATTCCATAAAGCTTTTGAATAAGGATGTCTTAAGTTTTCACCGTTTCCCTTAAAATCTTTTGCACTTGCTACTTCAAGTGTAGTTCCTGCATAAAATACTGCTATTTTATCTGCTACTTTTAAAGCTGCATTTATATCGTGAGTTATCATAAGCACTGCTGATCCACTATCTGCAATTTCTCTAAAATGAGAAAGTGCTTCATTTAATGATTTTTCATCAAGTCCTGGAGTTGGTTCATCAGCTATTATAACTTTACTATTTGAAACAAGAGCTGTTGATAGTAATACTTTTCTAGCCATACCACCTGACAGTTGAAACGGATATAGTTTATCAACTTTTTCATCTAGATTATACTTTTTAAATACATTTCTCTGTATTTTGTTTGCTTTTTCTTTTTCTTCTATTGAAATTTTTACTTGGTTAGATACTTTCATAAGAGGATCTAAATAGTTTACTGACTGAGGTATTAATACTATTTCTTTTCCTCTTAAATTCATCTTATCTTTTTTTTTAAAACTTTATCTTTATAAATTATTTTCCCTTGAGTACTGGAGTTATGAGGAAGTATTCCAAGTATAGCATGTGCTAGTAAGCTTTTACCCGAACCACTTGAGCCTACAACAGCAGTTATTTCACCTTCATAAAGTTCTAAATCAAGCCCTGTTATTACATTTAATTCACGTCTTCTAAGGCCTTTTGTATATTGAGAAAAAGAAACTCCTAAGTTTTTTACTTGTAATATTGGCTTTATACTTTCTTTCATGGAAATACTAACCTACTTTCATTTATATAAATTATTTAGGATTTATTATTAATTTAATTAGAATATGCTGGGTAGATATTATAGTTTTGATTTATCTTTATATCTAAAAATATTTAGAGTAAATACAATTATTACTCCAAAGGTCAACGCTAGAAATATAAATGTAAACCATGTTCCAATATTAATACCTTTTGCTGAACATATTGCAATATAAGTGAATGTACTTAACATTATTAGTTTAGTGTAACAGATAATACTTCTTGTACTTTGATATACCTTAATATAGTTATTTTCATTAACTTTAATAGGTATATTCCATGCATAAGGCATAAATGATAAAAGTGTAATTACTAAATATAAAAATCCACCAATCATAGGAAGGATTAACATAGATGCTTTACTACCCCATCCATCAGCTTCACCTAATGCATTATAGTGAGATGGTATTTCATCAGGTATTTCATTCCAGTTAAGAATTAAATATCCAAATAAAAATATCATAACTAGGATACACAAAACCTCTGAAAGTTTTTGTGGTTTAGTGAAATCTATTTTTTTATTAATTTTAAACGCCACCTTTAAAAAGTTCTATCCAACATATTCTATATAATTTTATTTTAATACATCTATTAACTTAATGGTGAATCTTTAGCAACGGATTTGATCGAAGCGATAGCGAGTATCACATCGTTGGCGCTATGAACGAAGTGAATCTTTAGCAACGGATTTTACCAAGTCGATAGCAAGTGCCACATCGTTGGCGCTATGAGCAGCGCGAATTTTTTATTTATAAGCTGTTTTAGGGTCTATAAGCTTTCTTAAGTTTTGACCTGTTGTATCTACCATCATAGATGCTATAAGCAGCACTAATCCTGGGAAAAATGCTAACCACCAATATCCAGTTGATAGATATTTCATAGATTCTGATAATATTATTCCTATTGCTGGTTCATGAGGTGATAATCCAAAACCTAAAAATGTTATAGATGCTTCATGAAGTACTGCATGAGGAAATATTAAAAGAGTTCCCACCAATAACTGAGGTAATATATGTGGTAATATATGTTTCTTTGCTATGTATATATTTGATTTTCCAAAGTTTTTTGATATCTTTACATACTCTGAAGATTTTATTTGCATTACTTCAGACCTTATTAGTCTTGCTAAAGATGGCCAGTGAGTAAGTGATACCCCTATTACTACTCCTTTAAGTCCCCCACCTACTGCAAAACATATTAATATTATTAATAATATATGAGGTACACTTAAAACTAAGTCTACAAACCAACTTATGATAGAGTCAACTACCTTACCACAAGTAGCAGACATAAGGCCAAGTATTAATGCCATTATTCCACTAAGCAAACTAGATAATAGTCCTATTTTTATACTTAAAGTTATTCCTTTTATAGTTCTTGCAAACATATCTCTTCCCATCCAATCAGTACCAAATAAATGGTTTATACTTGGCGCTAAGTTCTTTTGAGAAAAGTTTACTGCTAAATCCGTATCACTAATATTGCTACCCATTATAAGTGTTGTTAATATTACTAGAGCACAAAATGCTATTATAGATATAGTTCTTTCTCTAGCTCCAAATGTAATTTTTTTATTTTCTTGAATTATAGGAGGATTTTTAACTTTTGCTGCTTCTTCCATCATATTTTGTATCCCTCCTTAATCCTTGGATCTACTACTTTATATAATAAATCTGCTATTAAATTTCCGCTAAAAACAAATATTGCACTTATAATGACAATTCCCATAAGAAGTGGTAAATCTCCTTTTAACCCTGCGTCAACTGTAGCCTGACCAAGTCCTGGATATGAAAATACCTGTTCTGCAAATATAGTTCCAGCAAATAATTCACTAAAAGATAAAAATTGAAGAGTTATAGCTGGAAGCGCCACATTTCTTATAACATGATTGAATACTATTTTTTTAGTACTTTCTCCTCTTGCCTTTGCAAACAATATATATTCGCTTTGTAATATTTCGATAACTTTTTCTCTTGTATGTAGACAAATATTTGCGACACCTAGTATAGATAAAGTCATAGCTGGAAGTATCATATGTTTTATCATACTAAACATTGTAACTTCATCACTTAGAACTCCTATTGGAACGCCTAGACCTATAGGAAATAATTTTAAGTTTACTGCAAATACCATAAGTAAAAGCAATCCTAGCCAAAATGTTGGCGTTGATATTAATATATAACAATATCCTTTTATAAATTTATCTACGATTTTTCCTTCATTAACACCTGATATAATTCCTAAAATAAACCCTAATACCCCAGAAAGTATCCATGCTACAACCATTAGCCCAAGAGATGCAATAAATCTTTCTCCTATAACTTCTATAACAGGTCTTCTAAATATTAAAGAAGTACCAAAGTCTCCTTGAGCTAGTGAACTAAACCAATTAGTAAACCTTTCTAAAGGGGGGGCATTAAGCCCCCAATATTCTGCTATTTTTAATTTTTGCTCTGGAGTTACAGACAAGTCTGCTCCCACATACGCTCTTATAGGGTCAATTGGAGATGCCTCCATCAGGATAAATGTAAGAATGCATAGTGCAGTTAATAAAGTTATCAATCTAAATATTTTTTTGCCTGCAAATAAACCTATACTTTCTTTTTTAGCCATTTATTTTCCCCCTTAAATTTATTTCCATTTCCACTCTGTTATATTTTCAAGGATAGCCCCACCATGTGGTTGTGGTTTAGGAGTTCCTATATCTAAATCTTTATTCATTATAAATAAGTGGTTTACATTTGTTAACCACGCCCATGGTGCATCACCAGCTGGTGCTATACCAGTCTCACCATCCCATTGAGCTTTTTTCCAAAACTCTAAAGCTTCTTCTTCTGTTTTACTTGTCATTGCTTTATTTATATACTCATCAACTTTTTCATTTTTATAAAATCCTGTGTTATACCAATCTACACCTGAGTTTTTGCTGTGGAATAATTGGAATATTAAAGCTGGATCGTGTTCTCCCCAACCTAATATAACTGGTTGAGAGTGTAGTATTTCCATAGCGTTATCCCAAGTTCTAGCTTCTGGTATTGCATTTATTCCTATTTCTTTTAATTTTTCGCTAACTGCTAATGCCATTTCTTGTCTATGCTTTGTTTCCATTATATAACATAATTTGAATTCAGCTTTTAATCCATTCTTTTCAACTATTCCGTCATTATCACTATCTTTCCATCCACCATCAGCTAATATTTTCTTAGCTTTTTCTATATCACCATCTTTTATTTCAACCTCGCTGTTATACCAAGGCATAGATTCTAACCCTACATATGATGGTGTACCGTATCCTGATAATACCCCTTCAACTAATTCATTTCTGTCAATTCCATAGTTTATTGCTTGACGTATAGCTAAGTCACTAGTTACGTCATTTCCTATTGGATTTTTATCTTCAGTCTTTTTACCACTCTTTACAGTTGGGAAAGTAATACCTAAGTTTTCAATACTATCAACTTCTCTTAATACTTTTCCATCTATCTTTTGATCTGCAAAAGAAGCTGGTATTGAAGCCATATCTACTTCATCAGATTTTAAAGCTGCAAGTGCTGCATCACTATCTAAAAATAACATTGTAAGCTTTTTAATACTTGGCTTTTCTCCATAGTAATCTTCATTAGCTTCAACTATTATTTGTTGACCTTTATCCCATTGAACAAATTTGTATGGCCCTGAAGTTACAGGGTTTGTAGCATATTTATCATCATGTAAATCTTTTGGCACTATACCTATATTTATTAATTTATTAACAAATGTAGATTGTGGCTCTTTTAACTTAAACTCTACAGTATATTCATCAATTGCTTTTATACTTTCTACTGCTGTTAAATCTACAACAGATGCTGACTTACCTGCTGTTTCAAAAGTGTATACCACGTCTTCTGCTATTAATTTACTTCCATTTGTAAATTTTGCGTCATCTCTTATTTTTACAGTCCATGTTAATTTATCATCACTTACACTATATTCTGTTGCAAGGTCATTTTTTATTTTCATATCCTTGTCTCTAGTAAGTAAAGTACTAAAAAATACTCTAGTTACTGCATGGTGTCCCCCAGTTGTTGGATCTAACCCTTCAGGCTCTGAACCAACTGATACTACTAATTCATTATTTTCTTTTCTTGAATTTACCTTAGTGCTATTTTTCCCTTTACTTTCTTGTTTTGTACTAGAACATCCAACTAGTAAAGATGTCGTCATAACTACTGTCAAAGACATAGCTAAAAACTTTTTTAATTTCATCCCTTTATCCCCCTTGTTAATGTTGATTAAATTAAAAAATTATAATTTTTACACAAAAAAAGAAGATTTTAAGTCTAAAAATAAACCTAAAACCTTCATGGTTTCGCTGTTAAAAATTATTTTATTTGATTTCAAGTAAATTGTATTAGGTTAATGTGCATATGTCAACTAAATATTTGTTTTATTTACATTTTTCATATTATTTTAAAAATTTATTACTTAATACTCTATACTTAAATATTTTTGAAGAGCTTTACTCCTTTAGTTTTTATCAGATTATAAAGTATATAATCTAATACTAAAGTTATGATTGTTCCTATTAATAAATATATATTTAAATTATTTATATTTAAAATAAAATAAATTCCTACATATATACCTAAATAAATCATACCTCCAAATAGTACTATCATTATACCTATACTTCTTTTTACTACCGCTACTTCATTTTTCCAATCTAAATTTGGAAAATGTAAATTTGCAAATAGTCCTGATAATGAAACAAGTATAGACATAGCTATTATTGTAAGTGTCATTATGGCTATAAAACCTAAATCAAATTTTAACTTAAGTCCTAAAAGTAAAAAGCATATAACAGGTATTGGAATATTTAAAAGTAAATTCATATATATCTTTGCTTTAAATATATCAGTTTCTTTAATTGGAGATGATTTTAATATCCATAAATTCTTACCTTCAAATGATATAGAACAGTAAGTTGTACAAGACATAATTATTATAAATAAGATACCAACTATTATTTGAGGTTTTATCATATTCATATCTATATTAAGATTGAGTATCATATTTATTTTGTCAGCACCAAATACTAAAATACCAATTGTCATTAAAGTCAAAAGTATCATTCCAACAGATGTATTTAGTACATATATATAAGATGAAAAATATCTACTTATCTCTTTTTTCATAAGAGCCACTGTTGGTGAAGAGTGTTTAAGCTCTTTTACTTCATAAGCCTTATCTTTATAGCTTTCATTCATTTTAGCATTTATATCTTTAAATTTTTTAGAAAATATCTTAATAAATAATAAAAATGATACTAAAGATATTAATAAAAATATTACTAAAGATATTAAATTGCTATTTTTTAATGAATCTATAAAATAATAAGTAGGTGGATATATACTACTAATTCCATCTATTATTCCTTTGCTATTATTTAATATATTCATACCTATAGATTCTATTTGAGTGGCAACACCCATATATGCTATAAGTAATAATATACTTCCAATTATTAAAACTGCATTTTTATATTTAAACTTTGATGAAATACCACCTATAAAAAATGAAATAATAGAAGATATAACTATTGGTATTAAAGGCATCATTAACATTAATAATACTAAATATATAAAGTAAATTGCACTAATGTCAACCTTTATAAAATACACTATAGCTGGTATTAGCATAACTCCTAATGAGTATAAATAGTTTGTAAAAAGTAGCATAAGTACTTTACTACTTAATACAGTTGAGTCTTTTATAGGAAGGCTAGTTAACATATCAAAATCTTTCGCATTAAATAAATATGATGGTGCCTTATAAATTGATGTAAAAAGGGTAAATAATGTTGACCCTAAAAATCCAATTGCTAGTAATAGCTCCATTTGATTTATTTGTATTAAAATATCTGAAACTAAAAAACACATTTTAAATATATAATATGCAAGTATTCCTATTGAAAATAAAATCAACATTGTAGTCCCTAATATTTTATTCTTTTCTTTTTTATCAGCATTTTTTATATTATTTAATTTGAATTCATTGATTATATTTGTATTTAATAATAAAAGTAAATTACTCATGTTCAATCAACTCCATAAACATATTTTCAAGAGAATTATCTCCTTTTACCTCAGATGTAGTTCCAGATGATATTATTTTCCCACCTTTAATTATTGCTATTTTATCGCATATCTTTTCAGCTACTTCTAATACATGCGTTGAGAAGAATATACATCCTCCGTTTTTGCAAAAATCTTTCATTATTTCTTTTACTGTAAATGAAGCCTTAGGATCAAGTCCTACAAATGGTTCATCAAGTATTAATATTTTTGGACTGTGTATTAATGCTGATATTATTGCTAATTTTTGTTTCATACCATGTGAATATGATGATATTAAACTTCCTAAATCTTTTTCTATTTCAAATTCCCTAGAGTACTTTTGTATTAAGCTTTGTCTTTTAACTCTATCTACTTTAAATATATCTGCTATAAAATTAAGATATTGTATTCCTGTAAGAGATTCGTAAAGATCTGGGTTGTCTGGTATATATGCTATATCTTGTTTACATTCTATCGGATTTGTTTTTATAGAGTGTGAGTTTATTAATATATCCCCTTTTTCAAAGTCATGTATTCCAACTATTGCTTTAATTGTTGTTGTTTTACCTGCTCCATTGTGACCTATAAATCCAAATATTTCTCCTTTATTTATTTCTAGGGATATATTATCTATCGCTAACTTATTTTTGTACGACTTAGAAACATTTACTAACTTTAACATTTTATCTCCTCCAAAATATAGTTGTTATATATAATATATAACAACTATATATTTTGTGCAATAATTTTTATTATATTTGTTATACTTTTTGTATAACAAAATTCATGTCGCTCAAGTGGTTCGCCCACACGTGGCTCAAACGACCTACAAACCAGATAAAATATAATTTCCTTCAATATAAAAATCCCTCTAGTAATTTATTCACTAGAGGGATTTTTAAATTATTTAATAAATATTTTTAAACTACACTACTTACTAAATTTTTTACAAAGTCACTATTTGGATTTTTTATTATATCTTCTTCATTACCATATTGAACTATTTTTCCATTATCCATAATTACTACTTTGCTTCCTAATTTAAAAGCTTCTTTTATATCATGGGTAATAAAAAATATAGTTTTATTTAGCTTTGTTTGTATTTTTAGTAGTTCATCTTGTAGAGACTTTCTAGTTATCTCATCTACTGCACCAAAAGGTTCATCCATAAGTATTATTTCAGGGTCTGAAGCTAGTGCTCTTGCAATACCTACACGCTGTTTTTGACCACCACTTAGCTCACTTGGATATCTATATAGTAAATCTTTATCAAGTTCTACTATGTCTATTAGTTCATTAACTTTAGTTGATATTTTATTTTTATCATTTTTCTCTAAATCAAGTACATAAGATATATTTTTTTCTACTGTCATATGTGGAAATAGACCTATATCTTGTATTACATATCCTATATTCCTTCTTAACTTTATAATATCTGTAGTATTTATATTTTCACCTTTTACTATGATTTCACCTTTATCTGCCTTTAACAGTCCATTTATTAACTTTAGTGTAGTTGTTTTACCACTTCCTGAACTACCTATTACTGTTACAAACTCTCCCTTGTGTATGTCTAAGTTAAAATCTGATAATACTTCTTTTTCATCATATCTTTTACATACATTTTTAAAAGTTATTATTGGTTTATTAGTCATATTTTCACCTACTTTACTAATCCTTTATTTACTAAAAATTCTCTTGCTACTGTGTTATCATCCTTTTTATCTACTTCTACTTCATAATTCATTTTAACTATATCTTCTTCTTTTATATTATTATCTAGTAATTTTATTATCTCTTTAATTTCCGGATAATCTTTAAGTGTTTCCTCCCTTATAACAGTACCTGCTAAATAACTTGGGAAAAATCCTTTATCATCTATTAAAACTTTATATTGATCATCTTTAAGTTTTGCATCTGTTGTTGAAGCATTTATAACATCAACTTTCTTTGATTCTAGACCTTGATATTTTAATCCAATATCTAAGTCTAATTTATTTTTAAATTTAAACCCATATTCTTTAGCTAGTGCATTATATCCATCTTCTCTCTCAAAGAAATCATACTCTGCACCAAATACTAACTTATCACTTACTTTAGCTAAATCTGAATAAGTATTTATATTATATTTATCTGCTATATCTTTATTTATTACTATGGCATATGTGCTGTTATAGCCATATAGCCCTAACCAATTAAGGTCATAATTTTCTTTATATCCTTTTTTCACTTCTTCATAAAGTTTAATTGGGTCTTCTATTCTTGATTTTTTCTTAAGAATATACTCCCATGATGTTCCAGTATATTCAGGATACATGTCTATTTCCCCTTTTATCATAGCTGGATGAATATTCGCTGTTCCTCCACCAATACCTTTCTTTATCTCAACATTTATATCTGTTTTTTCTTCAATTAATTGAGCCAATATTTCAGTTAAAATATATTGTTCTGTCATTGGCTTTGATGCAATAACTATCTTTTTATCTTTTTTAAATATCTTTGGTACAAATATTGATACTAAAACTATAAGAATAACAATTATTACTATAACTATAGGCTTTATATATTTTTTTATTGTATTGTTTATTTTTAATATTTTTGTTCTTTTTCCTGTAACTCTATAGTTTATATATTTTTCAAACTTTCTTAATATAGTATCAGTTACTAATGCAATAAGTGCAATTAATAAACTTCCTGCCATTGTCATTGCAGAGTTGTTAGTTGTTATACCTCTCCATATGGCAACACCTAAGCCTCCTGCACCTATAAATGATGCAATACCACCTAAAGCTATAGTCATTATTACCATATTTCTAAATCCTGAAAAAATTACAGGAAGTGCAAGAGGTAATTTTATCTTATATAAAATTTGAAATTTTGTACTTCCCATTCCAACTGCTGATTCTATAGTTCTTTCGTCTATGTTTTTTATCCCGGTATGCGTACTTGTTACCATTGGAAGTAACGCATATATTATAAGAGTTATAATGGCAGTTGTATTCCCCACCCCAGAGATAGAAACTAAAAATCCTAATATCGCAATCGATGGTATTGTATATAAAAAGTTAGTAATACCTATTATTGGTGATGCTAATTTTTCATTTTCAGATATTATAATCCCTAAACTAATTCCTATTATTGATGCTATTAATACTGCTATTAATGAAATAGCAAGATGTTGACCTATTAACTCTATAAAAAAATCTGATTTATCTACGTATAAATTAAGTATTTCTTTTATTAATGTCATATTCGCCTCCTTGTACATACTTTTATATATTTTAATATAGTTAAAATATATATTTACCCATAAAATAATATGCTAAAATTAATATCTTTAAAAGTATGCACTTTTAAGTAACTGGTTACTAAAAAGTGCATACTTTTAAATTTATATAAAAATACCCCTTAAAATAGTATTTTAAGGGGTATTGTTTAGTGCTTTACTAAAAGGCACTTGATTTTGAAGTTATTGTATAAGTATCAAAATTATTTTCTATACAAAGTATTTCTATTTTTCTTTTTTCTTTAGGTGCAACGTCTGTTTCATTAGTGAATGAACTTTCAATAACTGTGCCATCTTTATCCATTAACTTATAATCAAACTGAACATAATCTATTGTTTCATCACTAGTATTTTCAAATGTTCCTACTATCTTAGTGCTAAATGAGTCTTTTTTAACTTCCCATTTTATATCCTTTGTCATTTCTTCTAATTTAGAATCCACTTTGGCAGTTTGCTTTTCAACATCGTTAATAGCATTATCTACACTAGATACACCAGCTCCTAAAAATGCTACACATCCTCCTATAATAACTACAAATCCTATAACTATTCCTAATATTATTTTTTTCATACTCAACCTCCATAAATGATTTCTTATTATGATTTTATTATATATTCCATCATATAAAGGTTGGTATGCTGGTAGCATACAAGTAAAAATTTATTCAAATAGAGTCATTAATCCTCCACATAAAAGAAATATTACTATTGTATATAACCAATACCCAAATATTTTTGTAATTTTTTTATTACTTCTTATTATAGGTAATTTTTCTTTGATGTTTAAGAAATTTGTATATATTAAATATATAGATAAAAGAGTAATAACCACTAGTATATTTGTAATAAGTTCAGCAGTATTTTTGTGGATAAATAGACCAATTAATAAAAATAAATACCAAGCACTTGCTAATATCATAAATATAATATTTCCTCTTCTAAATCCAGGAATATATTTTAGTATTTTTTCTTCTTTATATTCTTTTTTACTTTTAATTTCAATTTCTTTTTTATAAATTTTCGTTTCTAAATCTTTTCTTAATTCTTCTACAGTTTGGTACCTTTTATCTGCTGATATATTAGTACATTTTTTTATTATATTTTTTAAAATCCCATTATTCTCTTCTTCTTTTATATGCTTACCTGTAGTTAGTACATTCATCATTATACCTATTGCATATATATCACTTCTACAATCAGTTTGATCAAATCCAAATTGTTCAGGCGAAGCATACCCCTTAGTTCCTAAAAGTGTAGTATCTAAATTTTCACCATCTTTATAAGTTCTTGCAATATCAAAATCTATAAGTTTTAATATGTTGTCATTATTTATAATAATATTTGATGGCTTTATATCTCTATGAATTATAGGAGGATTTAGGTTATGTATTTTGCTTAATATATCACATAATGAAATAATATATTTTATAACAACTTGTTCATCTAATTTATTATTTTTTTCTAAAATAGTTTGTAAATTATCCCCATTTATAAACTCTTCAATTAGTATTAATTTTTCATCTAATTCAAATATTTCATAAACTCTAGGCATATTTATACTTTCTATATTTTTTAGCCCTTCATATACTTCTTTTGTATATTCTTTTAATTCTTTTTTTATATATATTTTGTCATCTTGTAAATTTTGCACTAAAAATATTTCTACTTTTTTACTCTTATATATTGATTTTAATTCTTCATATAAAGACAACTTATACTCTATATCTAAATTCAATTATTTTACACCTCTTACTTATTGATTTTATAACCTTAAAATTATATCATATTAATAGAAGAGGTGAAATACTAGTATGAATGATATTAAAACTGTTGAGCTTATGAGCTTATTAAAAAATATAGATAGTGAGTCAAATTTAGATGACTATATTTCAAATAAGTTAACAGGCTCAAATGATTTAAGTCTACATAAGTACTTTGAGAATTTATTTAAAGCTAAAAGTCTTAGCAAAAGTACTGTTATTAAAAACGCTGACATAGATAGAACTTATGGATATGAGATTTTAAGAGGTGATAAAAAACCTAGCCGTGATAAAATTTTACAACTTTGCATTGGAGCTAATTTCAACTTAGAAGAAAGTAATAAAGCTTTAAAACTTGGTAATGTTGGTGAACTTTATGCTAAAGTTCCAAGAGACAGTGTTATTATATTTTGTATAAATAAAAAACTTGGTATTATAGAAATTAATGAATTGCTTTTTGGATATGGATTTAATATTCTTGGAGAAGAATAAAAATAGGGATAATACTATTATCCCTATTTTTATTATATATTTACCTGTTCTATACTCTCTTTAATAAAATCATTTTTATTATAAGTGATTTTATTATTGTCATATATATTATTTAGCTTATTACTTTTCCATTTTAGTAATAAAGCTGAATGTATAATGACAACTACTGAACCTATATTATGAACTAATGCTCCTAATATAGGGTCTAATACTCCAAACATAGCAAGTATTATTGATAAAAAGTTTAATACCATAGATATAACTATGTTAATATTTACAGTATTCATTGTTTTTTTAGCTAACTCTAATAAATGAGGTATATACTTTATATCCTCTCCTACAAGAGCTATATCTGCAGCTTCAACTGCAATATCACTCCCTATTCCTCCCATTGCAATTCCAACATATGATTTCTTTAGTGCTGGTGCATCATTAACACCATCACCTACCATACAAACTTGTTCATTATTATTTTGCAATTTATCAATTATGTCTAATTTATCTTTTGGTAAACACTCTGGATATACATCATCTATTTTAGATATATTAGCTATATTTTCAGCAGTTTGCTTGTTATCTCCTGTAAGTAATATACTCGTTTTGCCTAATTTCTTAATACTTTCTATCATATCTTTTGCATTATCTCTAATTATATCTTCAAGTACTATAAATCCTTTTATATCATTATTTTTTGCAGCAAATATAATTGTACTTCCTTTTTCTATGTAAGCCTTAATTACTTTTTCTTGTTCATTAGATAAAGTTAAGTTATGTTCTTCTAATAATTTTTTATTACCAGCTAATATTTTCTCATTATCTATATTTGCATAAACACCTTTACCTATTGCCATTTTAAAGTTAGTTGCTTCATATAAGCTGTCCTCGAGTATTGACTTATAGTGAGATAATATAGCTTTTCCAAGTGGATGTTCAGAGTATCTTTCAACACTAGATACTAATCTTAATAGTTCATTTTCATCTATGTTTTTATCAAAAGAATGTACTCTTGTAACTTTAGGCTTTCCATAAGTTAATGTACCTGTTTTATCAAAAGTAATTTTTTTAACTTTAGATAATCTTTCTAAAGCATCTCCTTCTTTAATTAATATACCAAACTTTGTAGCATTTCCTATACCAGCCATTATAGCTGTTGGAGTTGCTAATACTAAAGAACAAGGACAAAATACAACTAGTATTGTTACAGAACGTATTAACTCACCCGTTACAAACCACGTTAATACTGCTGAAACTAAAGCAATAATTACTATCCAAGTAGCCCATTTATCAGCCATTCCTACTATCTTAGCTTTACTAGCATCAGCTGATTTTACTAAACGTATCATCTTTTGAAGTGAACTATTTTCACCTATTTTAGTTGCTTTCATATCAAATGCACCAAATAAATTTACTGTTCCACTAAATACTTCATCATTTACTCTTTTATCAACAGGCATTGATTCCCCTGTCATAACAGATTGGTCTATAGACGTTTCCCCATTTATCAATACACCATCTACTGGAATAGTTTCTCCCGGCAAAACTTTTATAATATCATTTACAACTACATCTTTAGAATCAATAACACTTTCAATTCCTTTTTTTATAACTCTAGCTGTAGTTGGTGTTAAATTTATTAATTTCTCAATTCCTTTTTTAGCCTTTGAAAGAGTATATTCTTCTAACATCTCTCCAAGTGCCATTATAAATGCTACTTCTCCAGCTGCAAATACTTCTCCAATAAATATAGATGCAATTAATGCTATAGATACAAGTACTCCTGCTTTTATATTAAAATCAGTTAAAATACCAGTAACTGCACCCTTAAATATTGGAAAGCCACATAATATAACTGCAACCCATGAAAAATCAATTGGTGATGGAATTAAATCTAAGAAGCTAATAACTAGTGATATAGCAGAAACTACTAGTATTAAAATCTCTTTATTGATTTCATTTTTTATTAATAATTTCATATTCTACCTCCTTTTATACCCATAGGGGTATAGGTACATGGTAGTATTATCCATACTATTTGTCAATAAAAATTAATTTAACTAGTTAAATTAATCACACTCTTTAAAATTTATAACTTATATAAAATGTAAACTTTTACAATAAAAAAAGCAGTCAAATTTGACTGCCTAAAAATTACTTAAGTCTTGAGAAATGCTCTATTGCTTTTGAAAATTCTTTAATTGTTTTTTCATGGTCACCATGTTCTAATCCATCTTTTACACAATGGCTTATATGCCCCTCTAATACTATTTGTCCAACTTTATGAACCGCACTTTTTACTGCATTTATTTGCATTAAAATATCTTCACAAGGTATATCCTCATCAACCATATTGTCTATAGCATTTAATTGACCTATTACTTTTTTAATTCTTCTGTGTATATTATCTGAATCCATGCACTGACGCATATTGCTTCCTCCATCTAGCTTTAATTTCGCTTAATATTATATACAAAGAATATCATTCATCAATATCAAAGTCAATTAATCAGTTTTGCTATTATTTATTTTATAAATATCTCACTAGTATGTTTTAATCTATTGATTCTAAAAATTCATTTATCACTTTCATAAGACCTGTAAAGTCATCACATTTTATATCATGACCTGCTTTTTCAAAACTCTCTATTCTAATACTCTTACTATTTATATGCCCTATGTAAGTTAGTATATCTTCTCTAGATAATAAGGTTTCTTCCTGTTCACCTTTTAATAATAAAAATGGGCAGTTAATTTTATTTAATTCTTCTTTAAAATAAATTTGCTTTGAATCTTTTTCTATACTTTTTAAATTTTCATATTTAATAGATATTGATTCACAATGCGTATTATAAAACTTAATCGACTCTTTTGCCCATCCATTAGGCATTTTTTTATGCTCTGCTGGATATTCTCCAATTATTAGACCTTTTAATAAATTAGAATTTAAAATAGAATATCCTAATGCATATGATACACCTCTTGAGTATCCCATAATACAAAAGTTACTTAATCCTAATTCATTTACTACTGAATTTATATCATCAACATGATCTTTTAAAGTATATCCTTTATCTGTTGAGTCGCTTTTTCCTCTTCCTCTAAATGATAGTGCTACACATCTTCTATCATTCATATTTTCTATAATATTTATATAATCATCACAAGACTCTGATAATCCTGGACAAATTAATAACGGCGTTTTATTAGTATCCTTTAATTCATTGTCAATATAATGTATTTTTAAGCCTTTATTATCTACCCAATTCTCCTTAATCTTCATTTATATTTTTCCCCCTATAATAAACTATCTATATTTATACTACATACTGCACTGTATTACCTTTAAGTGATATTGTAGTATTTTCTACATTAGATTTATTCTGAAAATAAAAAAGATGACCAAGTTCAATATATAGGTCATCTTTTTTATAAAGTAATATTTTTAATTACATATTTTTATAATCAGCTAAAAACTTTTCTATCCCTATATCAGTTAAAGGATGCTTAGCCATTTGCTTTAATACGCCAAATGGTATAGTAGCAATATCCGAACCTGCTAATGCACAACGTGATGCATGTATTGGATTTCTAATACTTGCTGATATTATTTCTGTATTTATGTTATGAGTTTTAAACATAACTGAAACTTCAGTTATTAAATCAGTTCCAACCATACCTATATCATCTAATCTTCCAACAAATGGACTTACATAAGTAGCTCCTGATTTTGCCGCAAGTAATGCTTGCTGAGATGAGAATATTAAAGTTACATTAGTTTTTATTCCCTTTTGAGATAGTATGCTAACTGCCTTTAATCCTTCTATGCACATTGGTATCTTAATTACTATATTTTTATGTAACTTTACTAATTCTAAAGCTTCTTCTACCATTTTATCACACTCTAAGCTTATTACTTCAGCACTTATTGGTCCATCTACTATAGAACATATTTCATTTATTACCTCTTTTAAATCTCTTCCTTCTTTAGCTATTAGTGAAGGATTAGTTGTAACACCATCTAATATACCCCATGTTGCTGCTTCTTTTATTTCATCTACATTTGCTGTATCTATAAATATTTTCATATGTTTGACTCCTTATTTTTATTAAGCCGTTTTTTCTTGATCTGTATTTTCAATTGTTTTTTTAGGAATTTTACTTATAACTACTAATATTACTACAATACCAATTAGTATACCTGTAAGCCCTACTTGACCTACAAACTCTTGAATTCTACCTAAGAATACTCCCATAACTCCAAAGTCTGCATCTGAGAATGTAGAGTTTGCTATTCCTAATCCTCCAAGTACTGGTAATAATACTACTGGTAACAGTGATACTACTATACCGTTTAAGAATGAACCAACTATAGCCCCTCTTCTACCTCCTGTAGAGTTACCAAATACTGCTGCTGTTGCTCCTGTGAAGAAATGAGGTACAACGCCTGGTATTATTATTGTAAGACCCATTGCTCCTAGTGCAAGCATTGACACCACTCCACCTAAGAATGAACTTAAAAAGCCTATTAATACGGCATTTGGTGCATATGGAAATACTATTGGACAGTCTAGTGCTGGTTTTGAATTTGGTACTACTTTTGCAGCGATACCTTTAAATGCTGGTACTATTTCATTTAAAACTAATCTAACACCATTTTGAATTAATATAAATCCTGCTGCAAATGTTAATGCTTGTATCATTGAGTAAACTATAAAGTTCTTTCCACCTGATAATGTAGTTTCAACGAACTCTGCTCCTGCAACTAATGCAACTATTAAATATAAAACTAACATTGTTATAGATATAGATACTGCAGAATCTCTTAAGAAGCTTAAAGATTTAGGAACCTTCATTTCCTCTGTAGACTTAGAACCTTTACCTACTGCTTTACCTACTAACGCAGCTAATGCATATCCTGTAGATGAGAAATGTCCCAATGCTACTGCATCATTTTTCGTTATTGCTTTCATAAAAGGTTGACATATTGCTGGAGAAAGCACCATTATTAACCCTAATGCTAAAGAACCTGTGAATATTAAATTAAATCCACTCATTCCACCTGAAACTAATATTACCGCTATCATACAAGCCATAAATAATGTATGATGACCTGTTAAAAATATATATTTAAACTTTGTAAATCTCGCTATTAACATATTAGCTATCATACCAAATGTCATTATTAGAGCTGTTGCTGTACCATACTTATCTAGAGCCATTGCAACTACTGCTTCATTATTTGGTATTACACCTTGAACATTAAAACCATATTCAAACATTTTACCAAACGGCTCAAGAGAGCCAACTATAACACCAGCAGCTGCTGATATTACAACAAAACCAACCATTGCCTTTAAAGAACCTTTTATTATATCTTCTATAGGTTTCTTTTGAAGTACTAACCCTAGTACAACCATAACACCTATTAAAACTGCTGGCTCAGATACGAAATCAATTAATACTTTTAAAAATCCGTTCATTTTTGACCCTCCAAACTATTTATTAGTCTCTATTAAAAATAATATTATTCCTTTAATACTGGTTAAATTATTTAATTTAACCAGTATTAATTTATTAGCATCCTAATTTTTCTTGTAATTTAGCTTTTAATTCATCTTTATCAAATAAAGCATCTAATACTATTAAGTTTGGTAAGTGAGAAGCACTTGGCTCTAAATCTCTAGCTGTTATAAATATATCTGCTTGATCTGCAGTTGCATCTGCTAAAGAATTATGTGATACTTCAAATCCACTTACACCTAATTCATTTAAGATTTCGTTTACATTCATTTCTACCATAAAGCTTGATCCTAATCCTGATCCACATACTGCCATTATTCTGTTCATTTTACACTACCTCCATTATCTCTTCTTCATTATTTGAATTTAATATTTTATTTAATTTGTTTTCATCCATACATATACTAGCTACTGTTTGCATTAATTCTAAATGGGAATTGCTATCCTTAGCACTTAAAGTTAAAAATAACTCTATATCTTTACCTAAAAAATCAACAGGTTTATTTAACTTTAGTAGGCATAAATCATTTTCTAATGCTCCATCTTCTGGTCTAGCATGAGGCATTGCCAATTTAGGTGCCATGCAAAAATATGGCCCAAACTCATCTATCTTATTTATTATTGCATCAAAGTAATTATCATTTATTGAGTTTCTTTCCTTTAAGATGTCACAAGATATTTTTATAGCTTCATCATAGCTATTTACTTCATCTAATACCTTTACTATCATGACATTTCCCTCCAATCCTTAAGAATATTGTTTTACTATTTCTAAAACTTCACTTTCACAAGATGCATTTAATATTTTTTCTAAATTACTTTTGTTAGACAACATCTTATTAATAGATACTAACGCATTTAAGTGTGATTCTTTGTCCTTCGGTGCCAAAACTATAAATACTCTCGCTTTATGTCTCTCATTACCCGAAAAACATATTTCTTCCTTAAATGTAGTTAAACTAATTCCTAACCTATTTGCACCATTTTCTGGTTTAGAGTGAGGAAGAGCAACATTTTCTAAAATTATTATGTATGGCCCTAAATTTTCAATATTTCTAATCCTTGCCTTTACATAAGACTTTTCAATAACACCTAGTTCTATTAAACTTCTTGAGCTAACTTTAATTGCATCTTTCCAATCTTTTGCTTCTTGATTTAAGCTGATTGTATTTTTATTTAAAAGGTCTGCTAATGTAACCTTATAAATTTCATTTTTTTCTTCAGTTGATGAAATTATGTTTTCAATTTCTTCTCTTAATTTATCTTTGTTTGTAACTGTAGAATATCTCTCTACACTATTCATTATTCTTTTTACAATCTGTTGACCTAAGTTAAATTTTGATTGAGTGCTAGATATTTGAGATATTAGATTTTGTTTATCTAAATTATTTAGTACTGGATTTACTTTTATGACATTTCCATTATCCTTTGAAATATCAACAGTTGTTATAGCAAAGTCATAACTTTTTTCATAATTATTAAACTCATCTAGTGATAAAATATCTTTTATTTCTATTAAATCAAAGATATCTTTTATCTGACTTTTTAATAATTGTGACGTTGCCATTCCAGAGTTACATACAATTACTATTTTAGGAATTTTTATTTCAACTCCCATTTTAACTGCATAACCACCAAAATACATTGATATGAATGCTAATTCATCATCATTAAAAAAACATCCCAGTACTTCTTCCACATTCTTTACTATCTGTTTAGTAAACTGAAATATTGATTTGTACTTATTTTTTACTTCTTCCTTAATATGATTAGGATAATATACACCATATCTTAATCTAAAAAGGGATGGTACTAAATGATTAAATATATTATTTGTAAGCTCTTTATAATCATCTATATAGATACAAGATATCTTTTCAAATTCTCTAACCATCATATTTATTTCATATATATATTTATCTTTTATTGATTGCTTACTGAAAAACTCTTTTATTTCACTATCTCTAATAATAAAAATTTGTATATAGTAGATTTCACTATCTGCTATATCTTTATTTAACACTTTTCTTAATTCTACTAGGATATCGTTTGCTAAATTCTTACAATTTAATGATTCTAAAAAGTTTATTTCATCCTCTGAGAAACTTAAACTTTCAAAATCTTTATAATAATGTTTATACATATTTGTTAAATACTTTAACGAATAATTAATGTATGTTTCTTTTGCTACATTTGGATTAATACTTTCTAAAGTTTCTTTTAATACATTATATTCTTCTAAAAACTCACATTCTTTAAATAGATAGCTGTAGTTATTGTATAAGTTAATAAATAAATATCTTCTATCTTTTAGGTCTCCTTTTATTTCATAACCGTTATAAGATTCAATTTTTAGTTTATATTTACTTATATAACTTCTAGCATCTTTTAAGTCATTCAAAACTGTATTTCTACTTACTTGTAGTAGATTACAAAGTTTTTCTATTGTAAGCTTATCATTATATGTAAGAATGTAAATTACTATTTTTAAGTACCTTTCTTTTGGAGAAAGTATATAATCTTCACTTGCATACTTTAACAATTTACTTATTTTTTCTTTATCTTTGCTGCTTAAATAATATCCTAAAGTTCTTTTGTTTTTAAGCTCAACTGAATTTATTCGTAAATAGTGTTCTAGTTTTTCTATGTCATAGTAGGTTGTCCTCTTTGATATATTGAGCTTTTTGGAAATTTCTTGTGTTGTTGCATAATCTTTTTTTATTAGTATTTTAAGAATTTCTTCTAATCTTTTGTTAATGTACATTTTGTTTGCCTTTCTTTAATATCAATATACTACATATCCATTTTGCACAAAAGATTAAAAACAGTCAACTTTTTTGTGCAAAATTTTGTACCCCCACTAAAATTATATATTTTTATACAAAATAAAAGCTAATACCACTGAAAATAGTTCTAATGGTATTAGCTTTTTGAGAATCATATTATAATTTTAAAGTTTTATCTTGTATATTTATAAAATCACTTAATTCATCCAAAGATGTAGTTATAAATTCATATACTAAATACTTTGGACTTATTATATCTATTACAGTCTTTATCTTTTTATTTGTAAATGGTTTATGCTCATCTATCTTTAATATATGAAAAACTATATCGTTAATTATTTCATTATAATCCATTTGTAAATTTTCATATTTTGGAATCTGACTTTTAACATATTTTGAAGAAATTGACTTACTTAAATGAATTCCTTTTATATATTTTTTTAACTCACCTAAATTATTTATAATGTCTAATAAATAATCGATTCCTTCTTCTTCTGTACTTATATTTAAATTTGTATTAAGTAAATGTCCTGTATCTAACATGAATCCTTTATTTTCGTATTCTATATTTTCAATAAAATATTTTGCTAATTCTTTATCTGTCATTCTAAGCCCTGGCCACCATAAGTTTTCAAAAAGTATTGTTAAATCTGTATCTAAATCTTTAAATATTTCATTTACTAACTCAATAGTTGCATCAATTACATCTTTATCTGTATATGTAAAGTTATAATTATAGCAATGTTTTAGCTTTACATTAGCTACATGAAATACTACATATTCAGCATTTAGACTTTCTGCTATTTTTATCTCCTCTTTATACTGATTTATTATTGATTTTTTATTATCTCCACCAAAATTGCTTATTATATTTTCTACATTATCAAAATCTTCTAATGTCCCTTTTTTATTTCCATTCCAAAAATCTAACCAAGTAGGAAAGTGCTTTAAATGTATTCCTTTTATTTTATTTTTAGGTATTAACTCTTCACTATATCCTAATGGTGCAAATAGTTCTATTGCATCTATATTATAATTTTTTAAGAATTTATTTATATTTTCATAGTTATTGTTGTATCTTTCCATATCGTAATTATATGTAGATAAATTGATCATTTTTAACATTTCATATCACCCCATAAGCTTAATAATTAAATTGTCCTTTTATTTTAATTGTATTACATATTTTACCATACTTAAACATATTGTATAATTTATATAAAAATAACCCCGAGTCTGTTTTTAAGACCCAGGGTATTTTATATGATTAAGCTTCTCTTTTTTGTTCTTCTCTTTGATTTTTTTTCAATCTAATATTTGGCTCACTTGGTAGACCAAATTTAGGAATAAATCTATCAAGCCCAGTTAATGTTAATATAAGTATAGACCCAACTGTAATAAATGCCATAACGTTGTATTTTATTATATCAACTGCTACAAATTGATGTAGTGGATACACTGCTGATAATATTCCTAGATAGAACCCTATATAAACATGCCATGGTATTAATTGAGAACCAAACACTCCTAGAGAACTAGAGAAAGTAGCATTTCTTAAACGTAGTTGGTATAAATCTTCTTCACTACCCTCTACATTCTTTTCTACTAATTCTTTAGTTACAGGCCCTACCGTAACAATTTGAGCCATTTCATCTGCAAGTGCAGCATTTCCTACTAAACATAATAAACCATTCATAAACATTAATTGTTTTACACTTCTAGCAAGGTACATAACTAAATCTGATAATGGTTCAAAAGCCCTCATCTTAGACATTATTCCACCGAATGCTCCTACCCACATCATCATTACTATAACCCAAGAACCTGCATCTGCAAATCCACTCATCATTAAATCTAAAAATCCTTGTAAAGAGTCTACAGTTCCCGCAAAAGACCCAAATATTAATGATGATACTATACCAACACCTAAACATACTAGTGTAGGTAATCCTTTAATAGCTACTGCTAAAACTAATATTAGTGGTATTGCCATATAATATGGTACGCCTGTTTTCACCTGATTTAAAAGCTCTACTGCTGATGGTCTTGCAACTTCTAAGTCAGCCATTACTTGAGCAGGTATTTGCTGTATCGCTAGTGCAGCGTTTGCTGTTTCTGATGGCAATTTCAGTGATATACCTAATACATATATGATTATTATTGATATTACTAGACATACTATAGACCATGGACCTTGAGATTTAATTCTATCTATTACCTCAACACCCTGTATACCAGAACTTACAACTGTTGTATCTGATATAAGTCCTATATTGTCTCCAAAGCAAGCTCCTCCAGCTATTGATGCAGTTGTTAATAATATATCTCCTCCAACCATATGGTTTAGCCATAAAAATATTGGAGCACATGCTGCAAAAGTTCCCCATGAAGTTCCCGTAGCTACTGAAAGTACACCAGTAACTATAAATGCAACTACTGCAATAGTTTTACCTGTTACACCTAGGGAAAGTGCTATATTAACTATAGAAGCTCCAACCCCTGTAGCCATAAATGCTTCTGCCATAGCATAAGCAAGCATTAGTATAAAGAAAACTAAATTTAACTCTTTTACATTATCAACTGCACTATCTACTAAATCATTAAACTTCAACTTATCTGTTATTGAAGCTACAATAAATGCATATATTGTAGCTATTGGTGCTGCCATTAAACAATCCATACCTGACATCATTAAACCTGCTAACATAAATACGGGTGAAAACTTAAACAATCCTACTATAATATTCACGACGGAATAGGCCCCCTTAATATAATCCTTTTTTATTATACTAAATCTCTATTAACTAACTCTTCTACAAAGAAACTTCCTACATCTTGAGCAAATTTACCTGGTCCAAATCCTGCATCATAACCTAATTCTTTTGCAAGTTCATGACTTATTCTTGGTCCACCACATAAAAGTACTACTTTATCACGTAATCCTTCAGCTTCTAATAATTCTACTAAATTAGTTAGGTTTTCTATATGAATATTCTTTTGCGTTACAGTTTGAGAAACTAATAATACATCTGCTTTAAGTTCTACTGCTTTTTTTATAAATTCTTCGTTTGGAACCTGGCTTCCTAAATTGTAAGCTTCTATTCCTTCGTATCTTTCTAATCCATAGTTTCCTGCATAACCCTTCATATTCATTATTGCATCTATTCCAACTGTATGTGCATCAGTTCCTGTACTTGCACCTACTACTACTACATCTCTTTTTATATTTTCTTTTATATAGCTTTCAATTTCATACTTATCCATAGTATCTTCTTGTGCTACTTCTACATGTATATCTTCGTAGTTTACACCTTTTTCTAAACTTCCATATGCAACATAGAAAGTAAATTCGCTATCAAGTGCTTTGTGATGTGCTACATTTATATCACCAAGCCCCATATTTTTAGCTGTAAGTTTTGCAGCTTCTATACCTTTTTCATCATCTTTTACAGGTAATGTAAAACTTACTTGTACTTTAGAATCATTTAATGTGTCTCCATAAGGCTTTACGTTTTTTAAATCAAGATTTTGATCGTATTCCTTAGCTTCCATAGAATATAGTCCGCTCATTAACAGTTCCCCCCTAACACTAACTCTTTTTCTAGCATTAACTCTACAAATGGGTTAAAATACATAGCTTCTTTTATAACAACTCCATCAAGACCTTTTCCACCATCTATTGGTCTTTTTATACCTGCAAACTTACCTTGTTCTAATGTTTTGAATAATCCATCTTTTTCTATTTGAGAAATTAAATCATATGCATTATTTAAAACTTCATCAACCCTTTTACACATTATTCCATCTTTTTTAAACTCTATTTCACTTCCTAAATCTTTCATAGTATTAAATATATACTGTGCATTATCTATTGAAACTGCTCTATCTGATATAAATGGAGTATGTATTGCTTCTGTAAGCATTCCTAATAAGTGTAACTTTTGGCCTGTCATTATAGTTACCATATTAAATAGTGCATCTTGTACTTGACCTTTAAATATATCACCTGTCATAAACTTAGTTGGTGGCATATACTTAAGAGGTGCCTTTGGGAATATTTCTCTAGCCATTTGAGCTTGAGCTAATTCATATAAGAATCCATTTTCAAAATCAGGACTTATTTCAAAAGCATGGCCAAGCCCCATTTGCTCTTCAGGTAGCCCTGCAACTAATGCAAATTGTTCATTTATAAATTGAGATGCAAGTACAGTATGCGCTTCTTCTACTGCATCTGCTGTTGTTAAGTAGTTATCTTCACCAGTGTTTATTATAACTCCAGCAAATCCATTTATTATTCTTGAGAAGTATTGATCTATCATTGTTCTTTTCATATTTATATCTCTAAATAATATTCCATATAAAGCGTCATTTAGCATAACATCTAATCTATTTTGTGCTCCAAGTGCTGCTATTTCTGGCATACATAATCCTGAACAGTAGTTGCAAAGTCTTATGTATCTTCCAAGTTCTTTACCAACTTTATCAAGTGCTTCTCTCATTAATCTAAAGTTTTCACCTGTTGCATATGTTCCACCAAATCCATCAGTAGTAGCTCCATATGGAACAAAATCAAGTAAACTTTGTCCAGTTGTTCTTATAACTGCTATTATATCTGCACCTTGTTTAGCTGCAGCTACTGCTTGAGTTATATCTTCATGTATATTTCCTGTTGCAACTATTAAATATAAATAAGGTCCTTTTTTATCACCATATTCATTTAAGAATTCTTCTCTTTTGTTTCTATTTTCTTTTATTTGTTTTGTGCTCTCAATAGCTATTTCATTTATCTTAAGTTTAACATCAAATATATCATGTTCTTTAAGTGAACATAAATCTAATTCTCCTTGTGATACTTTTTGTGCTATTTCTTGTGGTGTAAGACCTGTATTTATCATAGCATTACCTATATAATAAGCAACACCCATACCTAAAGAGCCGTTATTTGAATTTTTTATACTATCTACAACTACGTTTGGAAGTGGTACACCAAACTCATCTACACCATCAACACCAAATAATCTAAGTATAGTTCTCTCAACTGCTACTGTAGTGTGCTTATCTATAAATTCTTGTGTGTCTAATGCTATATTTTTTGCTGATTCACGAGCTTTTTCAACTATACTAAAATCTAGATTTAACTTGCTCATATTAATCCCCCCTTAACCCTATTTACTCAATTTGTCAACTATATTTACTATTTCATTATCTAATCCTAATAATTTACATATATTAATGGCATCTTTTGGAACTTTAGTTTCTTTATTTACTTTTTCTAATCTGTAGTCCATATACTCTTGAAGTATTTGTACACCATTTGAGTTTTTGCCTATTTTAATTTTTAAATCTATTTGACGTTTTAAACCATCAAAATCTACATTTTTAAGACCTATTACTTGGTAATAGCTAACATCATCTATATTTATATCATCTAGATGTGTGGATATTAAACTTATAGAATTGTACTTTTTAAAATATTCACATATTCCTTTTAAAAGTAACCTTCCCTCTATCGGGTTA
This sequence comes from Faecalimicrobium dakarense, assembly GCF_000499525.1. Classification (GTDB taxonomy): domain Bacteria; phylum Bacillota; class Clostridia; order Peptostreptococcales; family Peptostreptococcaceae; genus Faecalimicrobium; species Faecalimicrobium dakarense. Next base: position 27,058 of record NZ_HG529329.1, read on the forward strand.
GTCCCCCTTGCAAATTCATCTAATGCTACAAATCCATCTTTTAATTTCATAAGTTTTGTTATTTCTTTTAATTTTATAATCTCTGCCCCAAATGTACTTAAGCCTTTATTTATATCTTGCATATCATCACTTATTATGTATATAAAGTCTAATACACATAAATTAGCTTCTTTAGCAAATACATAAAATCCACATTGAAATAAATATAAATTAAGTGCTATAGTTTTCATACTTACACTTTTTCCACCCATATTTGCACCACTTATTATGGTTATCTTTTTATCTATGTCTATGGTTATTGGAATATATTTTTTATTTTGTGAAGCTAAAAGTGTTTGAAGATTTGGATTTATAAGATCTTTAAAGAAAATCTTATTTTCATTATTTATACTAGGCTTTACAGCATTATATTTAAGTGCTAATTTTACTTTTGCAATAAGTAAATCTAACTTGCCTATAGATTTTATATTTTCTTTTATATCATTTAAATAGCTATACAACTTCTCACTTAGAGCTTTTCTTATCTTAAGTTCTTCTTGTTCTTCATCTACAACAATTTCTAGTCTTTCTTGTTTTAATTTCTCTACAGTATCTTTATTAGATTCACTAAATATCATCTTTTCAATATTTAGCTTATTTTGCCTAATATGTAATAGTTTTTTACTATATGCACTGTATATTTGAAATGTTGTTAAATTTAATTCATCTGGATCTAGTAGCTTTACAACTTTATCTAAAGCTTTGAAGTTTATATAGTCTATATCAATATTTAACTTTAAATAGTTTTCTATTATTTTATTAGAATTTATAGCAAAGTTTTTTATTTCAAACAGTTCTATTTCATCTAATGTATTTTTTTCTCTAGCCTTTTTATAGTGTTTACTATATTTTTAGTTTTACAAAATTCATATTGTATATTGTCATACACCATATCATTTTCTTTTAAGCTCTTAATCATATTTTCTATATAATTAAGTTCTTTTATTAATTTATCAATATTTTCTTTTTTATATATTTTTATATTAGCTTTTTCTTCTTCTCCATATGGTGTAATCGTATTTACTTCATTTATTATAAATGACTTAATATAATCACCTTCTTGCTTATAAAAGCTTAATCTTTAAAGAGTCATAACATTAAATACTTTTATATTAATTTTTCTTTGTATACTATCTATAAAGTATTTATCATCAAAGCTATATCCTTCTATTGATGTTGGATTTATACTTAACCCAATTAAATTAACTTTATTTATAACCTTAATACTTCCTTTAAGCTTTATAAACTTATCAAATATTTCCTTATCTAAAAATATTTTTGTACTGTCACTAACTAATATAGTAATCTTTTTATAGCTGCTACCACTTTTTATAAGACTATTTATAAAATCATTAGTAACTATTCCATTTACAACTATATACTTAGTATCTTCATCTACATTATCTATAATTTCTTTAGAAGAATTTAGAGTTGTATTTATATTTAGGCATTTGTATGAGTAATCTTTATTTACTAAGCTAACCTTATATTCTTTCATATTTTCATAGATTTCGTAAAACTTTTCATCACTTACTTTATCAAGATTTAATATGTTAGCTTCATATATTATTTTTTCTATTGCCTTATTTACATCTTTATTTATTACAGCTCCACTACAAAATATTGTAGACTCAGTTATAGATGGTGATCCTAATGTTTTTCTAGATAAGGCTCCATCAACTATACTTAAATCTGCACCATAGTGATTTAATCTTTCACAAATGTATTTTATTTGAGTATTTATAGATGGACCTGCAAGTTCTATATATCCATCGCTTAAGGATCTAAATATAACTATATTTCCTAGTGGTGTTGTTATATTGGTAAGTTCTAGTATCTCTTTTGTTATATCACTATTTAATGCCAACCTATTAGCCGTAGCTATTATAGTATTTTTATTTACATATATTCTAGGTTTTTGCGTTTTAGTGACAACATCTATACCTTCTCCATCTACACCTATTGATGTAAGTCCTAGTACTATATTTTTATTTGCACACTCTTTTAATATATAATTTAGAGTAGTTGTTTTACCTACATTTTTATAGTTTCCTATAATAGACATACTCTTATATTTTAATATTTCATTTAATATATCCATAATTATATCCTTAAAAATTTAAAATAATTTTTCTAAGCGATGTAGGTCTTAATGCTTTTTCTAAGAGATATTATATAACCTATAATATCTCTTAGTATTAGTTTTTATTAACCTAAATGAGCGCTTAGCTCTCTTTTCTTTCTATCTAATTCAGTTGGTTCAAGTGTCATTCTTTCATTATTTAAAAGACCTGCTACTCCTACCTTATGAACTTCTTTTTCACCTTTACAAACCTCACATTCACATATATGACTGTAGTTTGTTGGCTCTGTATAAGTAGTTATAACACCTTCAAAGTTTCTAAGTATTACTTTATCGTAACTTTGAGATATTACATAGTTTGGCATAACTGGAGTCTTACCTCCACCACCTGGTGCATCTACAACAAATGTTGGTACACAGTATCCTGATGTATGTCCTCTTAAACCTTCTATTATTTCTATACCTTTAGATACTGGAGTTCTAAAGTGCTCTATACCAGTAGATAGGTCACATTGATAAATGTAGTATGGTCTAACTCTTATTTTTACTAAATCATTAACTAATTTCTTCATTACATGCATGCAATCGTTTACCCCACGTAGTAAAACACTTTGGTTTCCTAAAGGTATACCTGCATTTGCCATTTTATTACAAGCTTCTATAGATTCTTTAGTTATTTCATTTGGATGATTAAAGTGAGTGTTTAGCCAAACTGGATGATATTTCTTAAGCATATTTACTAAATCATCAGTTATTCTTTGTGGCATAACAACTGGAACTCTACTTCCTATTCTTATTATTTCAACGTGTGGTATTTCTCTTAACTTGCTTATGATGTATTCTAATTTTTCATCACTCATTAAAAGTGCATCTCCACCTGATAATAATACGTCTCTTATAACTGGAGTATTTCTTATATATTCTATAGCTCTATCTATTCTATCAACTGGCTGAGCTCCATCATTTTGTCCAGCAAATCTTCTTCTAGTACAGTGTCTACAATACATTGCACATTGATCTGTTATTAAAAGTAATGCTCTATCTGGATATCTATGAGTAAGTCCTGGTACTGGTGAATCTCCATCTTCGTGAAGTGGATCATCTAAATCAGCATCTGATACTTTAAGTTCACTTGAAACTGGTATAGCTTGCTTTCTTATTGGGTCATTTGCATTAGTTGGATCTATTAATGATAAGTAGTAAGGTGTTATACTCATTCTTAAAGTTTTAAGACATTCCTTAACTCCTTCTTCTTCGCTTTCTGTAAGTGGTATATATTTCTTTAACTCTTCAACTGTTGTTATTCTATTTTTTACTTGCCATTTCCAGTCATTCCATAATTCATTGCTAACGTCTGTAAATATTTTTCTTTCCATAATCCCCTACCCCCTATATTTTATACGTATAATTTTTTGAATATATTTCTTATTGTTTCACTCTCTCTTAAAGCTGCTATTGTAACATCTGCATGACCTTTTGTATATCCATTTCCTATTATCATATCTACATCTTTACCTACACCTTCAGCACCAAGTGCAGCTTTTGTAAATGCTGTTGCCATTGAGAAGAAGTATACTATTCCACCATCTCTAACAGGTAGTATTGTACTCATTTCTGTATTTTGAACATTTACGCAGTTTATAGCTAAATCTACTTCTTTTCCTTCATTTACTTCTAATACCTTATTTAAAACTGCATTAGGATTTTGTGCATCTACAGTTATAACTTCATCTACAAGATTATTTTCTTTTAAGAATTGTTCTTGTTTTTCATCTCTAACAAGCCCTATTACTCTTCCATTTTTACCAGCTTTTTTCTTAGCTTCATAACAACAAAGCATTCCAGATTTACCAGCAGCTCCAAGTATTAAAACACTGTTTCCTTCTTTAACTAACTTTTGTGTCTGAGCAGGAGCACCAGCAACATCTAACGCTGCTAATGCTAAATTTTCTTCCATATCTGTTGGTAATTTTGCATATATACCACTTTCAAATAATATAGCTTTTCCTTTTATTTCAACTCTATCTATATCTGCTTTTATATCTATTATTTCTTCTATTTTTAATGGAGTTAATGATAATGATACAAGTGTTGCTATCTTATCTCCTATTTTTAAATCTGTCTTATCTGCTAAATCAGAACCTATCTTTTCTATTGTTCCTATTAACATCCCTCCAGAACCAGTAACTGGATTTTGCATTTTTCCTTTTTCTTCTACTATACTTAATATTTTTGATTTTATTTTTTCTACATCATGATTACACTCTTCTTCTATTTGAGTGAAACTTGCTGAATCTATGTTTAAAGCTTGAACATCTATTAATATCTCATTATCATAAATATTCATATCATTATTTATTTTTTTAGCTGGTTGTGGAAGTACATTTTCCCCTATAACTCTGTGTGTTCCGTATTTACATCCTTTCATGACTAATCCCCCTTATTATACTGTTTGTGCATTTCTATATACTAAATCATCAGCTATTATTAAATCAGCCTCTGTCATAGCCCTTAATTCTTCAATAGTTACATCCTCACTTATTTCTTTTACAACTAAACCTTCTTTTGTTACTTCCATAACAGCAAATTCAGTTATTATCATATCAACTACACCTTTTGCAGTTAATGGAAGAGTACACTCTTTAAGTATCTTAGATTTTCCTTTTACAGTGTGTAACATAGCAACTATAACTTTCTTTGCTCCAACTACTAAATCCATAGCTCCACCCATCCCAGGAACCGTTTTCCCAGGCACTATCCAGTTAGCTAGGTTTCCATATTGGTCTACTTCTAAAGCTCCAAGTACTGTTACATCTACATGTCCTCCTCTTATAAGACCAAAAGACATTGATGAATCAAAGAAAGCCCCATCTTCATTCATTGTTACAAATTGACCACCTGCATTAGTTATATCTAGATTTACTTCATCTTCATTTGCAAGTTTTCCCATACCAACCATTCCATTTTCTGATTGGAAAGTTACATTTATACCTTCTTCTAGATAATTTGTCGTTAATGTTGGAAGTCCTATTCCTAAGTTTACTAATTGATTATTTTTAAATTCTTTAGCTACCCTTTTAGCTATAATCTCTTTAGGATTCATTTATTTTGCCTCCTTTATTATGTAATCTACGACTACACCTGGAGTCATTATCATCTCTTTTTCTAAGTCTTTAGAGTCTACTAATTCTTCAGCTTCAACTATTACTAAATCACTTGCCATAGCTATCATTGGATTGAAGTTTTTAGTAGTTCCTTTGTAAACTGTATTTCCAAATGAATCAACGACACTACCTTTTACAAGTGCTATATCTGCTCTTAGTGGTAATTCTAATAGATATTCTTTACCCTTTACTGTTATCTTTTCTTTATTTTCTTCAACTAAAGTTCCTACTCCTGTTGGAGTTAATATTCCGCCTAGGCCAAATCCGCCTGCTCTTACTCTTTCTATAAGTGTTCCTTGTGGAGATAGTTCAACTTCTAATTTACCTTCATTCATTAGTCTTCCCGTCTGGGCATTTGTTCCTATATGAGAGGCTATAACCTTTTTAACTTGGTTATTTACTATAAGTCTTCCTATTCCTTTATCCACAAAAGAAGTATCATTTCCTATTATAGTTAGATTTTTAGCACCAGATTCTATAAGTGAATCTATAAGGATTTCTCCTGTACCACAGCCTAAAAATCCACCTACCATGATAGTCATATCATCTTTAAAAAGATTCTTTAGTGTTTCTACAGATATAACTTTGCTCATTTTATCCCCCCTAGATGTTTAAGCTTCTTGTGTGCTTAATACATTAACTTCTAAACCTAGTATTTCACGAGCTTCTTTAGGTGTTGCTACTTCTCTACCAAGCTCTCTTACTATATTTGCAGCTTTTTTAACTAATTCTCCATTTGAAGATGCCGGTACTCCTTTTTTCATGTATACATTATCTTCAAATCCTACTCGGATATGACCTCCCAATAATACACTTAAAGCTACCATATCAAATTGAGCTCTTCCTATTCCACTTACTGTAAATGTAGCATTTTGAGGTATACTTTCTCTCATAAACATTAAATCTCTATATGTTGCACTTATACCTCCATTAACTCCCATTACAAAGTTAAAGTGCATGTTATCATTTATAAATCCTTTTTTGTTAAGTCTAATAGCCATATCTACCATACCCTTATCAAATACTTCTATTTCTGGCTTAACATTTAATTCTATCATTTTCTTTCCAAACTCTTTTATTGTATTTTCAGTATTTACAAATATTTCGTCTCCACCGAAGTTACAAGTTCCACAGTCTAGAGTTGCCATTTCAGGAGATAAATTTACTGGTTGGATTCTTTCTTCATTGCTCATTCCAACTGCTCCTCCAGTTGAAGGCTGAACAATTGCATCAGGACACTCAACCTTTATAGCCTCTATACATTCTTTAAATCTATTTATATCTTGAGTTGGAGTTCCATCATCTTTTCTTACATGAAGGTGTATTATACTTGCTCCAGCATCATAAGCAGACTTTGCTTCTCTTACTATTTCTTCAACAGTATATGGAACATTTGGATTATGTTCTTTTGTTACTTCTGCACCAGATATAGCTGCAGTTATTATAACCTTTTGCATATTAAAGCCCCCTTAAATAACTATAATCTTTGTTTATCTTTAGGTACTACACAAGTTCCACTAGCTTTACATACTACTATTGGGTTCTCTAAAACTTCTGCTGCTGATTCATTTATATCAGTTCTTGGCACTATAACTTTTCTAGCTTCAAATACCATCTTTCTTGAACTATTTCCTACATTAACTATTTCACCAACAGCTTCTATATAATCACCAGCATATACTGGTGCTAAAAACTCTACGCTATCATAAGCTTTAAATAATCCTTCATCACCATCATTTTGTATTAGTAATTCAGTAGCTACATCTCCAAATAATTGAAGCATTTTAGCACCGTCTACTAAATTTCCACCATAATGAGCATCATTACTTCCCATTCTCATTCTTATCATTGCTTTCATGTTAAGTTCCCCCTTTGTGATTGTTTATATATTTATCAACTGGTATAGGTCTTTAAGACCTACACCAATTAGTAAGCTTTATTATGCTAATTCTTGTATTAAGTTTTTGATAACTTTATTAACGTCTCCTACTATAGAAACATCCGCAGCTTCAAATATAGGTGCTTCGCTATTTTTATTTATAGCTACTATAAATTCAGATTCTTCCATACCAGCTAAATGTTGTATAGCCCCTGATATACCACAAGCAAGGTAAAGATCTGGTCTTACAGTTTTACCAGTTTGACCTACTTGACGAGATTTATCAACCCATCCTGCATCAACTACAGCACGAGAAGCACTTACTTCAGCTCCTAATATGTCTGCTAATTCATATAAAGCATCCATATTTTCTTTAGAACCTACTCCTCTTCCTGCTGATATAAGTATATTAGCATCTTCTATATTAACTTTCTTTACAGTTTCTTTTATGTATTCTAATACTTCTACGTTTTTACCATTTTCACTAAAATCTACTACAAAGTTTTCTATATTTCCAGTTCTTGTAGCATCTTTTTCTAACTTTTTCATAACCCCTGGTCTTACAGTACTCATTTGTGGTCTATGATTTGGGCATATTATAGTAGCCATTATATTTCCACCAAATGCAGGTCTAGTCATTAAAAGTCCATTATTTTCATCATCTATTTCAAGTGATGTACAGTCTGCTGTAAGACCTGTTTCAATAGTAGCACTAACTCTTGGTGCTAAATCTCTACCTATTGTAGTTGCTCCTACTAAAACGATTTCTGGATCTTTTTTATTTATAACTTCACAAAGTGCTTTAGCATATGTATTAGTTACATATACATCTAAATTTTCATCATCAACACAAACTACTTCATCTGCACCATATTGTATAAGTTCTTCACTTAAATTTTTAACATTATGACCAAGAAGTACTGCACTTACTTTACTATTTAATTTATCTGCTAACTCTTTACCTCTTCCTATTAATTCCAAAGAAACATTTTGGATTTCACCACTTCTTTGTTCAACAAAAACCATTACACTCATTATTTTTCCTCCTATAATCACTACTCTTTGAGAAATATTTCGCCAAATTGTTTAGTTTTTAAGCCTTAGCTTCAGTTATTATAAACTTTTCTTTAAGAGCATTTACTATTATTGATGCTCCTTCTTTTTCATCTACATTATAAAGTGTTCCTTTAGCTTTAACTCCTTTAGTAAATGACTTTTTAACTTTAGTTGGAGAACCTTTTAATCCTATCTCTTCTAAACAAACATCTATATCTTTTAAAGTCCAAGTTTCTATGTTATCTTCTCTCATACAATCATATATTCTAGAAACTCTCATGTATCTTGGAGTATTCATTTCTTTTAAAGTAGTTATAAGAAGTGGCATTTTTGCCTTTATAACTTGATGTCCATCTTCAAAAGCTCTATTTACTATTACATGGCCATCTTCTACTTCTAATTTTTCAACGTAAGTTATAGATGGTATATCAAGGTGATTTGCTATTTGAGGACCAACTTGTGCTGTATCTCCATCTATTGCTTGTCTTCCTGCTATTATTAAATCATAATCTAACTTCTTTATAGCTCCTGCTATAGTTTTTGAAGTAGCTAATGTATCAGCTCCTGCAAAAGCTCTATCTGTAAGAAGTATTGCTCTATCAGCACCCATTGCTATTGCTTCTTTTAGTGCATTTTTAGCTTGAGGTGGTCCCATTGTTAATACTGTAACTGTTGCACCCATTTTTTCTTTTAAGATTACTGCTTCTTCTATTCCTGCTTTATCATCAGGATTTATTATACTTGGTACCCCGTCTCTTATTAATGTACCAGTTTTAGGGTCTAATTTTACTTCTGTTGTATCTGGTACTTGTTTTACGCAAACTAATATATTCATATTTTTCCCTCCTGAAAATTCGCTTCATCTAATTTATCTAAGTAAATCTGCACCTATAACCATTCTTTGTACTTCACTTGTTCCTTCGTATATCTCAGTTATTTTTGCATCTCTCATCATTCTTTCTATATCATATTCACGAGTATATCCGTATCCTCCGTGAAGTTGAACTGCTTTAGTTGTAACTTCCATTGCTACTTCTGATGCATAAAGTTTTGCCATAGCTGCATCTACACTGTAAGGTTTTCCTGCATCTTTTTTGCTAGCAGCTTTGTATACTAAAAGTCTTGCAGCTTCTATTTTAGTTTTCATATCAGCAAGTTCAAATTGAGTATTTTGGAAAGCTGCTAAACTTCTACCAAATTGCTTTCTTTCTTTTACATAATCAACTGTAACATCTAACGCACCTTGAGCAATTCCTAAGGCTTGTGCAGCTATACCTATACGTCCACCGTCTAGTGTCTTCATAGCTATTTTAAACCCTTGCCCAACTTTACCTAGTAAGTTTTCTTTAGGTATTACACAGTTTTCAAATATAAGTTCACAAGTTGCAGAAGCTCTTATACCAAGTTTTTTCTCTTTTTTACCTATGCTAAATCCTTCTGTTCCCTTTTCTACTATGAAAGCTGATATTCCACGAGTTCCTTTAGATTTATCAGTCATAGCCATAACTACATATGTATCAGCAGGACCTGCATTAGTTATAAATATCTTAGTTCCATTTAATATATAGTTATCTCCATCTAAAACTGCAGTAGTTTGTTGAGCTGATGCATCTGTACCTGCATTAGGTTCAGTTAAACCAAAAGCAGCTAATTTATCACCTTTTGCAAGTGGCGCTAAGAATTTTTGCTTTTGTTCTTCTGTACCAAATTCATATATAGGATTAGCTCCTAATGAAGTATGAGCAGATACTATTACCCCTGTAGTTCCACAAGCTTTAGAAAGTTCTTCAACAGCTAATGTATATCCTAAGTAATCTCCCCCTTCTCCACCATATTCCTTTGGAAAAGGTATTCCTAGTATGCCGCATTCAGCCATTTTATCAACTGTTGCATACGGAAACTCTTCTGCCTCATCTATTTCATGAGCTATAGGAGCTACCTCATTTACCGTAAACTCTCTATACATCTGTTTTAATAATTCATATTTTTCCATAAATATCTCCCCTCTTTTGAATATACTCTATTAGCATTTTTTTATTATTAAACTAGTACCTTGTCCTCCACCTATACAAAGTGTAGCAAGTCCTAGATCAACATCTTCTCTTTTTTGCATTTCATGTATTAAAGAAACTAATATTCTACATCCACTAGCACCTACTGGATGACCAAGTGCTATTGCACCACCATTTACATTTACTTTTTCCATATCAAAGTTTAATCCTTTTGATACTGATAAAGCTTGAACTGCAAAAGCTTCATTTGCTTCTATTAAATCTATATCTTCTAAACTTAAGTTTGCTTTTTGAAGGGCTTTTTCTGTTGCTGGAACTGGTCCATATCCCATTATAGCTGGGTCAACACCTGCTGAAGCATATGAAACTATACTTGCTAATGGCTTTAATCCTAATTCATTACACTTTTCTCTACTCATAAGCATGACCATTGCACTACCATCATTTATCCCAGACGCATTACCTGCACTAACAGTTCCATCCTTTTTAAATGCTGGTCTTAATTTAGATAATTTTTCTATAGTAGTATTGTGTTTTGGATGTTCATCAGTATTAAATACTATAGGATCACCTTTTCTTTGAGGTATTAAAACTTCAACTATCTCATCTTTAAATCTATTATTTAATTGAGCTTTTTTTGCTTTTTCTTGGCTTAAAAGAGCAAACTTATCTTGTTCTTCTTTAGTTATCCCAAATTTTTCTGCTAAGTTTTCTGCAGTTATTCCCATATGATAGTTATTAAATGCATCTGTAAGACCATCATGTACTAAAGAGTCAACTATTTTGCTATCCCCTAATCCATATCCATATCTAGCCTTGTTTATTAAATATGGAGCATTACTCATACTTTCACAGCCACCAGCTAATACTACATCACAATCTCCAAGAGCTATAAATTGTGCTGCCATACTTACTGCTCTGAGACCAGAACCACAAACTTTATTTATAGCAAGTGCTGGAACTTGTGCTGGAATACCAGATTTTATAGCAACTTGTCTCGCTACATTTTGACCAAGACCTGCGCTTAATACATTCCCTACTAATACTTCATCTATTATTTCAGGGTCTATATTAGCTCTTTTAATTGCTTCTTTCGCTGCTATACTTCCTAACTCCACAGAACTTACATCTTTAAGTGCACCACCTAATGATCCTATTGGAGTTCTAACTGCTGATACTATAACAACTTCTCTCATTTTGTCCTCCCTAACAGGTTAATTTATATAATAAATTTTACAATTAACTAATTATAATCATAAAATCCTTTTTTAGCTTTTCTTCCTAAGATACCGCCTCTAACCATTTTTCTAAGAAGTGGATGAGGTCTGTATTTTGAATCTCCAAATTCACTATATAATACTTCCATTATATTTAGGCATACATCTAAACCTATAAGATCACCTAAAGCTAGTGGTCCTATTGGATGGTTTGCTCCTAATTTCATTGCATTATCTATATCTTCTACACTTGCAATACCTTCTGCAAATATGCCTACTGCTTCATTTATCATAGGTACTAGTATTCTATTAACTACAAATCCTGGTGCTTCTGCTACACTTACAGGAGTTTTATCTAATTGTTTACATAATTCAAATATCGTGTCATGAGTTTCTTTAGATGTCAGCATACCGTCTATTACTTCTACTAATTTCATAACTGGTGCTGGGTTGAAAAAGTGCATTCCTATTACCTTTTCGGCTCTAGTCGTGCTTACTGATAAGTCTGTTATCGACAATGATGATGTGTTTGTTGCAAATATTGTTTCTTCTTTACATATTTTGTCTAGTTCTTTGAATAATTCTTTTTTGATTTGCATATTTTCAACTATAGCTTCTATTACTAAATCGCAATCTTTAGCGTTTTCTAAGTCTATAGTTTTTGAAAGTCTATTTAAATTTTCATTCTTTTCCTCTTCTGTTATCTTTTCTTTTAATACTTTTCTTTCTAAGCTTTTTGTTATTGATTTTATTCCTTTTTCTAAGCTGTCATTGTTTAAATCCCTAAGTACTACTTGATGTCCATTAGCTATAAATACTTGTGCAATACCACTTCCCATAGTACCGCTTCCTATTACCATTATTTTCATAATTTTCCCCCTATAATGAACTATAATGACCTATAATGAACTACTTAATTTTTTTTCACAATGTATATTAAATTTTGGTTCTCTTTTTTCTAAGAAAGCACTCATACCTTCTTCTTGATCATAACTTGCAAAGCATAGCCCAAATAGATTGTTTTCTAAGTTTATAGCACTATCTATATCTATTTCATAACCTCTATTTATGGCATTTTTAGCATATCTTATAGCTAACTGTCCTTTAGATGAAATAAGTTTAGCCATATCTACACATTCTTTCATTAAATCTTCTTGTTCTACAACTTTGTTAACTAAATTTATATTTAGTGCTTCTTCTGATTTTATTATCTGTGCACTGTATACAAGTTCTTTCGCCTTACCTACCCCAACAATTCTAGGCAATCGTTGAGTTCCACCAAATCCTGGTAATATTCCAAGGTTAGCTTCTACTTGCCCAAATTTCGCTTTTGTACTTGCTATTCTAATATCACAACTCATAGCAAGTTCTAATCCACCACCTAAGCAAAATCCATTTATTCCTGCTATTATAGGTTTTTCACAGTTTTCTATTTTTCTGAATAAACGATTTCCCGTTTTCGAAAAAATTCTTGCTTCCTCAAAGTTCATATCCTTCATAGCTTCTATATCTGCTCCTGCTACAAAAGCCTTTCCTTCTCCTGTTATTATACCTACATAAATTTCTTCATCATTATTGATGATATCAATAGCCATATCTAATTCTTTTAATACATCTTCATTTAATGCATTTAGATATTTTTCTCTGGCTATTTTTATTGTGTATACGTTTTCCACTTTGGCACATATTAAATTTTCAAACATATATCCCCATCCCTTTAATAATAGTAATATGTATGTTTTTATATACTATAATTTTAATAATCTTAATAAAAAATTTTATGTATTTAATATAAAATCTCTTATATATATAATATTCTATATGTATTTACGTATTCCTTCTTTATTTTAAATTATTTTTTTATTTAAATTAATCATTTTATTTTATTTTAAATTAAAATTTTCTACACGTAATTACATACTAATTTATTTTTTTATATTTTATATTTATATTATACATTATACTACACCACTTTACAAGAAATTTCACATCCTAAACTATCTTTATTTTAAATTGATATAGATACAATAATTGAGATAATTTTCTAATAATTCACACATATCCCTTATGATTTTTAAATACATACTCTGACATCAATTCATCAGATAAATATTTATATGTCTCTTTGTATTATATATTATACATTATACATTTATTATAACATAAATAAATATCTAAGCCAAAACTTATAGTCAATCTACACTTATCTAGTGTTAACTATGTTTCTAAATAGCCTTATAATATTCATTAAAATCTTTCGATTTATTCTTAAAATAAAAAAGATGACCAAGTTAAGTATATAGATCATCTTTTTTATAAAATAATATTTTTGATTATATATATTATATAAATAAATTTAATCCTGAATCTTCTGCAGCTCCTAAATATGAAGCAACTCCACCTAGGTCAACACCATCTATGAATTCTTCTTTTTTTATACCCATTAAATCCATACTCATAGAACACGCTACTATTTTAACACCCATATCCATTGCATTTTTTATTAATGTATCTAAATCATCTACATTATGCTTTTTCATTATTTGATCTATCATTTTAGGTCCCATACCAGCCATATTCATCTTAGATAGTGGAAGTTTTCCTGTATGAGATGGCAGCATTACATCAAACATTTTTTCCATAACATCTTTTGATACTTTTGGTCTATCTTTTCTCTTAAGAATATTAAGTCCCCAGAATGTGAAAAACATAGTTACTTCTTTACCCATAGATGCAGCTCCTGTAGCTATTATAAATGATGCTATAGCTTTATCTAAATCTCCACTAAACACTACCATTGTTGCTCCATCTTTATCTTTTTGAGTTATTGAACAGCTAGGATTAGCTAATATGTTATTAGTTCCTTTTCTTATAGCTACAACAAATGCCTTTTGACTTTTATCAAACTCGGCTTTTACTAAAGTATTTCTTGTTTTTTCACACCAAGCACTAATATCTTTACTAAATCCTGGATCACTAGCTTTAACTACTAGTACTTGTCCCTCTTCCATCTTATTCATCTCTTCAAATACTCTTTTTATCGGACCTGGACATTGAAGACCACAAGCATCTAAAGTAACATGTGCATTTATTTCAGTTATATCTAAATCTTCTAATTTCATATTAGATTCCTCACTCTTGATATTTAAATTATTATTTTGATTAGCTATGCTTTCTTTCGCTCTTTTTACAAATTGATAAGTTTTTACTCCACCATCTATATTTGAGCATTTAAGTCCATTTTGTTCTAATAGCCTACATGCAACATATCCTCTTAATCCGACTTGACAAGTAGCGTATAATTTCTTATTTTTTGGTATTTCATTTAATCTATCTCTTAATTGTCCAAGAGGTATGTGTATAGCACCAGGAATTTGACCTGTAGCTAATTCAAATTCTTCTCTAACATCTATTATTACTCCACCTTTCTTTACAATATCATCAACTTCATACCATTGAACAGTATCTACCATATCTTCTATAATATTAGAAGCATAGTATCCTAGCATATTAACAGGGTCTTTAGCTGAATTATATGGTGGTGCATAACAAGGCTCTATATCTTGCAAATCAAATACTGTAAAGCCAGCCTTTATAGCTGTAGCCATAATATCTATACGTTTTTCAACTCCATCAATTCCTACGCCTTGAGCTCCAAATATTTTACCAGTATGTGGATCAAATGTCATCTTCATAGCTATTGGAAATGAACCTGGATAATATCCGGCATTAGATCCTGGATGTATGTGTACAACTTCATAATCTATACCAAGTCTTTTCAATGCTTTTTCATTATTTCCTGTTGTAGCTACTGTATAATCAAATACTTTTGCAACTGAAGAACCTAATGTTCCTTTGTATTTTTCTTTTTTCCCACATATATTATTAGCTACTATTCTACCTTGTCTGTTTGCTGGCCAAGCTAATGGTATCATTGTTGGCTTTTTATTAACAAAATCTATTATCTCAACAGCATCACCTAATGCGTATATGTTTTCATCTGAAGTTTTCATATACTCATCAACTATAATGCCACCTCTTTCGTTTAACTTAAGTCCTGCTTCTTTTGCAATAGTAGTTTCTGGTTTAACACCAATAGATAATATTATCATATCAGTATTGATTTCCTTACCACTAGATAGTATTACTTTTCTTCCATTGTTTGTAAATGAGCTTACACCATCTTTTAATACTAATTCAACACCTTTATCAATTAAGTGATTATGAACTATACTTACCATTTCTATATCAAGAGGTGCCATAACTTGGTCACTTGCTTCTACTAACGTAAGTTCTATTCCCCTATCATGAAGATTTTCTGCCATTTCAAGACCTATAAATCCTCCACCTATTACTACTGCATGTTTTGGTTTATTATTATCTACATATTCTTTAATCTTATCTGTATCTGGAATATTTCTTAATGTGAATAGATTATCACAATCATTTATACCTGGTATACCCGGCTTTAATGGGCTAGCTCCTGGAGATAATACTAACTTATCATAAGTTTCATCGTATGTTTCACCCGTTTTATGATTCTTTACAGTTACTTTTTTTCCTTCTTTATCTATTTTAATAACTTCACTTAAGTTTCTTATATCTAAATTAAATTTTGAACTCATAGCTTCAACAGTTTGAACTATTAATTTTTCTCTTTCACTTATCGTTTCTCCTATATAATAAGGAAGTCCACAGTTTGCAAAAGATATATATTCACCTTTTTCAAACATTATTATATTAGCATCTTCATCTAATCTTCTAAGTCTAGCTGCAGCTGATGCTCCACCTGCCACTCCACCTACAATAACTATTTTTTTAGACATAACTCTTCTCCTATTCTAAATACTAACTATATTTTTACAGATAACATTTTTCTATATTATTAATTGATATATTTCTAACAAATCAATTGTCATTTATTGATATAGTTTTATTATATACATTGGTAATAATCACTTCTGTGACTTTGTCACATAATAAAAAATTCGCTTCGCTTATATAGCTCAAACGATTCTGTTCACTGCTTAAAAGTCATTTTTATTTTTTATTTATAAATAGTTTATGCTCCTATATCTTTACTTATCTGGTGTGTTTTCTTGCTGATGCCTTACTGTAGAAAAACTAATAATTTAAATACAAAAATAACCCCTTAAAGTTGACAGATTTTATAGTTTAATCTATCAACCCTAAGGGGTTTATAACTTATTATTGTAAAGAATACACGATTTAAAGTAACTTAATCAGCTCTTCTAGCTCTTTAGATAAAGTTTTTGCAAGTTCAAAATCAGTATCTATTAAAGCTCTTGCTATCTTTGTTTCAACAGCCTTTTTCTTTAGTTCTATTTCTAAATAGTCTTTATCAAAATGGTTAGCATGAATCATTCTTCTAAACTTTTTCATACTCATTTTTCTAATAGTCTTATCTTCAATCATTAAAACATAATCCATACAATTATTTATAAATTGATAATCATGAGAAATCATTAAAATCGCACCATTATAGTTTTCTATAGCATTTTCAAGTGCCATTTGAGAATAAGTATCTAAATGACTTGTTGGTTCATCAAGAAGTAACATATTTGCTTTACTAGATGATACTTTAGCCAATTGTAAAATATTTTTTTCTCCACCAGATAAAGATCCTATCTTTTGTTTAATCATATCCGATCCAAAGCCATAGTTTGAAATATATCTTCTAATTTCTCCATAAGTTTCAAACCCTGCATCGTAAAACTCTTGAAGTATAGTATTAGACTCATCTAGTAATTCCCCTTGCATCTGTGATAAATAAGCCACTTCAATATCATCATTTATTTCAATTGAGTCATGATTATTTTTAAAGATTGATCTAAGTAAAGTAGTTTTTCCAACACCATTTGTACCAACAATAGCTACTTTATCATTAGACTTAATCTCAAAGTTAACATTTTCTAAAAGCATTTCATCAAAAGCAATACTAAAATCATTAACTTTTAAAGCAGTAGTTTCTTCTATTTCATTATTAGTGGCTAAATTGATATTAGGTTGTTTAATCTCTACAAACGGAGCTTTTATTCTACGTGCTTCTAATCTTTCTTGTATTTTAACTCTAGCTTTTAATGCTCTCCCATTAGAAGCTTCAGCATTATAAGTTGCTCTCTCTCTTAACTTTTCTATTCGTATCTCATTTTTTGCTATTTCTTCATCATCAGCAATAGATAATTCTTGTAACTCAATTTTAGTTTGAAGTAATGATAAATTATAATCAATATATCTTCCATCAAATTCTTGAAGTTCCGTATTTTCAAGGTGTATAATTTTGTTAAAACAATGATTAAGTAAATATCTGTTATGCGTGATAATTAACATTGTTTTTTTGTGAGAATTAATTAGATTTTTAAGAGCATTTAGATTTTCAAAATCTAAAAACACATCTGGTTCATCCATAATCATTAAGTCTTTATTATTAAGCATTTCCTTAATAACTTGAATAAGTTTGAATTCCCCACCACTAAGTTCAGATATCATTTTATCTTTATGCTTGCTTAGATTTGCAAGATTTAGTTTTCTATTAATATTACTTTCAAAATCATCACCATCAATTGCGTCAAATGCGTCTAAGGCTTCTTGATACTGTTCTAATAAAGTCTCAATGTCTGAAGATGTTTCCATTTGTGTACAAATAGATGCAATTTTTTCTTGTAGCTTAATAAATTCTTCGCCTATATATTCAAACACTGTAGTTTCTTTTGTTTTATCTCGTTGTGAAAACTGGCTTACATAACCAATTTTGCAGTTTGGGTCCATTTCTAAATTACCATCAAACATATATTTTTCTGGATCCATAATTATATCTATTAGTGTACTTTTTCCGCTACCACTTGCTCCTATAAAAGCACAGTGTTGACCATCTTCTATTGTAAATGAAATATTATTATATAGATCTTTTCGCGGGAATGAGTAGGACAAGTTGTCAATTTTTATCATATTATTACCTCTCTTTATCATTTAAAAAGAGCTTATAAAAATAAGCTCTTAAATATATAATCTTCAAAGTCTAAGTTTTGCAATTTATTATATATAGTAATGACATTCTTTTTTAATTTACTGTTGATAGAATAACATTTTTTTAGACTAATTTCAATATTTCATATTAAAACTTTTCATGACTTTCTATACTAAATAATGTTAGCTAGGAATACTAAACATTCTCTTTATTTCATCTGTAATATATACTTCACCTTTACTATGTAAAGTCATATGCCAATTATGACATACTGACATTAAATCAATTATAGTAAAGCTATTTTCATAAGGTTTCTATATTGACAGTTTTTCAATAAAGTTATAATATCAATAGGATTATAGTTTTTTATAGTACATAGAAAATTATGTTTATTTTAAAACTATTAATAAATATAATTTTTTATATTTGGATAATCGTAAAATTAAAAATTCGCTTCGCTCATGTCGCCAACGTCTGCTTGAGCCACGTGTGGGCGAACCACTTCGGCAAGCTCGCATCCCGTTGCTCAAGTTGAAGCGGTTAGGATTATATCTTATCCACAAACCAGATAAGTTATAATCCCTTAATATATTAAATAAAGGATGATAAAAAATGACAGAACAAAATTTAAGCTTGATTGATGAAGTTAAAAGAAGAAGAACTTTTGCAATCATTTCCCATCCCGATGCAGGAAAAACTACATTAACTGAAAAGTTTCTATTATATGGTGGTGCCATTCGTGAAGCAGGATCGGTTAAATCAAGAAGATCTCAAAAACATGCAGTATCTGACTGGATGGAAATTGAAAAACAAAGAGGTATATCTGTTGCATCAAGTGTTCTTCAATTTGAATATAATAACTTTTGCATAAATATTCTTGATACTCCAGGGCATCAAGATTTCAGTGAGGACACTTATAGAACTCTTATGGCTGCAGACTGTGCAGTAATGGTTATTGACTCTGCTAAAGGCGTTGAGGATCAGACAAAGAAATTATTCCAAGTTTGTAAAATGAGAGGAATTCCAATTTTCACTTTCATCAATAAAATGGACCGTCAAGGAAGAGATCCATTTGAGCTACTTGAAGATATTGAAAATGTTTTAGGAATTCGTTCTTGCCCAGTAAACTGGCCAGTTGGTTCTGGTAAAGAGTTTAAAGGTGTGTTTAATCGTCATAAAAATCAAGTTGAATTATTTGATGATGGTAACCATGGACAATCTATTGCTAAGTCTACAACTGGAAATATATCTGATGAAAAATTTAATACTTTATTAGGCGATGCTCTTCATGGAAAATTGCTAGAAGATATTGAACTTTTAGATATTGCTGGAGATAATTTTGATTTAGATAAAATATTAAATGGTGAATTAACGCCTGTGTTCTTCGGAAGTGCACTTACTAACTTTGGTGTAGAACCATTTTTAGAGTCATTCCTAGAAATAACACCACCACCAACTCCTCGTAGTAGTAATTTAGGTGAGATTGACCCTAGTTCTGATAACTTCTCAGGATTTATATTTAAAATTCAAGCTAATATGGATAAAAATCATAGAGATAGAATTGCATTCCTTAGAATTTGCTCTGGTAAATTTGAAAAAGGTATGGCAGTAACTCATGTACAAAGAAAGAAAAAGGTCAAACTTTCTCAACCTCAACAGTTTGTAGCACAAGACCGTGTTATAATAGATTCAGCATATCCTGGTGACATTATCGGTATACATGACCCAGGAATATTTAATATCGGTGATACATTAAGTGAAAAGCAATCAAATTTACAATACACTGGTATACCACAATTTGCGCCTGAACATTTTGCAAGAGTTTCTACAAAGAATGCTCTTAAAAGAAAACAGTTCGTAAAAGGTCTTACACAGTTAGCAGAAGAAGGCGCTATTCAGATATTCAAGCAACCTCATTCTGGTATGGAAGAGCTTATTATAGGGGTAGTTGGAGTTTTACAATTTGAAGTTTTAGAATATCGTCTAAAGCAAGAATATGGTGTTGATATGTTAATGCATACACTACCTTATCGTAATATACGTTGGATTGAACCTGGTACTTTTAAATCAGATAAACTTTCAATGCCAATGGATACAATACTAGTTGAAGATAAAAATAGCAATCCAGTAGTGTTACTTCAAAATGAATGGTCTATTAGACATTTAATTGAAAGAAACGAAAATATAGTTTTAAAAGAAACTTCTTTATAAAAATTCGCTTTGCTTAAAATAAATGTTAATCCCCCTACGTCTATTTTTAAATGTAGGGGGATTAACATTTTCATAACTACTTATCGGTTAACCATCATTGTCTATATAAGTAAAATACCTACTTAAAGTTGACAATATTTCTAACCTGAACCTCACTAATCCCAAACTTTCTAGAAATAGCCTTATAGTCCCCATCAAAATCTTCTCTAATCTTCTTATTCCTAAAAGACTTAATAAGACTACTCTCATTAGGAATATACAAACTACTCCCACCTAAAAGCTTTACCAAATCCTTAAACGCATCAATACCTATAGTATCAACAATGTCTAAAACTGACTCAGGTAGATCCTCTTTACTCAAATACTTAAGCATAAAATCCCTCCCATCTTAATTAAATTATATCACCTACATATCTTTTATAAAATTCTTTAACATACTTCTTAATAGTAAATTTAGTAACATTATCTTAAAAATAATAAGGGGATGAAACTATGAAATGGTATCTAGATTTTGGACAATGAAGCTATACCTAAAGGATTTAAAGACACCTATATAACAACAAACTAAGTCTGTAAATCTTAAATTTTTTATTTAAACTTTTTTCTAAAATACTTTAATATAACCTAAAAAACAAATCTCCTATACTAATATCAAGAAAGTAATCAAAAATTCGCTTCACTTAAGCCACTGCGTGGGCGCTACATTTCATGTCGCCAACGACTGCGTCCGTTGCTTGAGCAACGTGTTGGCGAAACCTTTCAAGTTTAGCTGTTACTTTTCTTAAATAAAATTTAAAAGGAGGTAAACATAATGGCTATTGTTGAAATAAAGAACCCTTCAAGCTTAAAAGTAAGATTAGATTTAGGCATGGTAGATGGCAAATCTAAAACTAGAACTAAATCTTATACTTCTTTAAAACATAATGCTTCTTTACAAGATGTATATGATGTTGCTGAAGCTATAATGGGACTGCAAGAACATGGTGTTTTAGACATAATCAAAGTTGATAATACAATACTTGGTGCCTAAACCATTGTATTAAGTTTTAATGAAAGGAGGAATTTGATATGGAACTTAATAAAAAGTTAATTATGACTTTTAAAAATAATGATGATAAAAAAATCTCTTTATCTGTAGAAGATCCTAGAGATGATATAACTGAAGAAGAAATAAAATCAGTTATGGAGTTGATACTTGCTAAAAATATATTCGCTCCAAATGGAATGGATTTAGTAGCAGTTGTTGAAGCTAAAGTTGTTGTTACAGATACTACTCCTTATGACTTAGTTATAGGGTAAAATTCGCTTTGCTCAAAATTATAAGCTATGCCTGGGGTTTATATCCCTTGCATAGCTTTTATACTATAAATTTATCGAAAGGTTGTGTATATGATGAATTCAGAAATTCAAACATTGATAGCTTCTGTAGGTTTCCCTATAGCTCTTAGCATGTATTTACTTGTTAGGATAGAAGGTAAGCTACAAACTCTATCTGATAGTATTAATGAATTATCTAAAAATATAATAAGTATGAAATAAGGGAGTCGTAAAATAAGACTCCTTTTTATTGATATTTGGCAAATCTATGATTTGATATTTCTCCATATTTATAAAACTTTACAAATAAATACATTTTTTCGCGATATTTTTTTACTCCAATATATTAAAAAGAATAGTATTTAGATAATACTTCGAAATAAGAAGAAATGTAATATATTTAGTATGAATTTGCAAATGTAAAATTGTTCATTTTCTAACTTTATTATGCTACTATTGAAATACAATTAGTTTGAAAATTCAATAAATAAGAGGGGGAAATTTAATGAAAAACAAAAAACTGTTATCTACTATAACAGCAGGGGCATTATCATTTTCTATGTTGGCTTCATTGTCTGCAAGGCCCTTAGAAGTAGAAGCACAAACTACACCACAGTGGAATGTGGAAAAATACGGAGATCGTATTGATGTAGACAGTAAACTAGAACAATTATCTAAAGATTCATCATTTCTAAGGCAAGCTGATAAGGATATCAAGGCAAACGCAGCACAAATTAATTTTAATGAAAACCAGTCATCAACAGATTCAACTAATAATAATTCCTTTACATACGACGGAGGAACAAAGTTATTTTTAAATAGAAAATTAAAGTTCAAAGAATTTACTCTTCGTAGCGTTGGAGAAAATGTTGAAATTTGGGTAGCAAATGATTTATCTTTCCCAGAAGGTGATCCTCGTCCAGCTCATGTAGTTACACAAGGACAGGTAGATAAACTTCGTGATGAGTTTGATAAAAACATTTATCCAAAGGATACTGAGTTTTTTGGAACTCCAGATGTACATGATGGTTCAAAGTCTACTATAGCTGGAAAGGTTGAAGGGATTCCTAAAGGTTACTATGAGGGTAGTGAAAAAGTTATAATGCTAGTAGATAATATTATAGATGATAACTACAATGATCCAAATTATCCATTCTTTGTAGCAGGTTTTTACTGGCAAACACTTGAAAATTATATTGATAGAAACATTATAACAATAGATACAAGAGATTGGGATACTCGTTTAGAATCTACATTCTTTGGAACAACTATGCATGAGCTTCAACATTTGATTCATGCAGATAATGATAGTGCAGAAGAAACATGGATTAATGAAGGTATGTCTACTTTTTCTGAATACCTTGGTGGATATGGACATAATGAAGGCTCTGTTAACTTCTATTTAGATCATCCAGAAAATTCACTTGTTAATTGGGATGAACATAAAGTGACATCAACAGGTCCTGAAACTATTGCTGATTATGGTCAGGTATATTTATTTACTTTATACATGAATGATAAATTTGGAAAAGACTTTATTAAAGACTTAGCATTAAATAAAAATCAAGGGATAAATAGTATTAATGAGGTATTAAAGGCTCATGGATCTAAACTTACTTTCACTCAGCTTTATCAAAACTTTATTACTGCATTATCTTTAGATAGTGATAGAGCTGGAAATGGAGTTTATAAATTTGACAGTATCAATCTTAGAGATATTGCTGTAGATAAACAAGGTACAAAACGTGGTATGACAGTAAACTATGAAAAAGCTTTGCAGTTTGAAAAAACAGGGGTTCCAGCTTGGGGTGGAGACTTTAAAATGTTAGATTTTAAAGATAAAATTAGAAGTATATCTTTTGATGGTGTAGATTTCTTATCAAGTCCATGGAAATCAGTAGCTGACCCTAAAGATCCAAACAATAAAGTATTGTGGGGTAATACAGGTGATGAAGCAGATAATAGTTTAATTTTTGAAGCAGATCTTACTAATAAAGATAAAGCAACTTTGAAATTTGATAACCTTGTTAATATAGAAGAGCAATGGGATTTTGGAGTTGTTCAAGTTTCAACAGATAACGGAAAGACTTGGGTAAGTTTAGCTAATGAAAATACACGTAGTGACGTTGTAGATAACGGATATCCAAAGATAAAAGAAAATCTTCCTGGATTTACAGGGACTTATGACGGATGGAAGAAGGAAACTTTTGATTTAAGTAAATATGCTGGTCAAAAAATATTAGTTTCTTTCCGTTATTTAACAGACTGGGGAAACAATGAAGCTGGCTGGTATATAGATAATATTGAAATTCCTGAAATTGGATATATTAAAGATGGAAGTTCTATAGATGATTTTAAATCTTTTAAAGAATTATCAGGCGAATATGTAAATTACACAGTAACATTTATTAATGAAAGAGAAGTTGGAAACAAAAAAGGAAAGAAAACAAATTATAAGGTTATTACAGTTAATCCATTTAATGTAACTCAAAAAGATGCATTGACATTAAGACAGTTATTCCATGATGGAAACAACTATATGATTACATCCTATGCAGCTCCTACAGATGATAAAAATCCAGTAGATTTTACGTATGAAATTAACTTTAAAACAAACAATTCAAATAAGAAATAACATATAAAATAAATGCTTAATACTTGAAAAAGTGTTAAGCATTTTTTATATGTAAATATTTTAGATACTTCCTTTCTATAAATTTATCACAAAGAAAGCTAACAAAGCCAATTTTTAAAACATAATGCAATATATAGTTTACTTTTTGTTAGGTTTATCATATCATATGTAATATAAGGAGGTTTATATGAAGAATAAAAGAATGAAAATAGCTCGTATCGAATGTGATATGAGACAAGATGATTTAGCCAAAGCAGTAGGAGTAACAAGGCAGACTATTGGATTAATAGAGTCTGGAAACTATAATCCTACTCTAAATCTTTGTATTGCAATATGTAAGGCTTTAGGGAAAAGCTTAGATGATTTATTTTGGGAGGAATAATAATGAAAAATGTTAAAAATCAAGATGAAAGAGTTTTAACTCAAAGAAGAAAAATTCAAAGTGATGGATTTCAATTATTAATTTACGCATTGCTTATATTAGTAGTAGTCCAACAGTTCTTTTTACAAGCTCCACCTAGCCAATATATGGCTGAATTTTTATGTTTAGTAGGTGCTGGATTTTATAATCTTATTCGTAATTTAAATATAGGTAATAATCTTTTTGGCGATGATAAAGGTTCAGGTAAGCGCCTTTTTAAAAATATCCTATTTTCTGGTGTAGGATCTGTTATTCTTTTTGCTTTGTTAACAGGTGAAAAAGATATAGGTGATCTTTTAAGTTACTTTTTAACCTTTATAGTAGCATTTAGTGGTATGAATTATCTTATTTACTATATTAGTAAAAAAAAGCAAGATAAAATTGAGAGAGAACTAGATATGGATGAAGATGATATTGAGTAATATTTATGCTAATAAAAGACAATAATTTTGGCTCCATCTTAGTAAATAGTAAAGTATTAGTGTAAATTTTTTCAATCTACTCTAATACTTTACTATTTACTCTATCCTTTTTTAGATTTCTTATTTTATATTTTAAATTAACACATTATTAAAAGATATCGCAGATAGTATCTAATAGTATTAATGAATTATCTAAAACTATAATAATTATGAAATAAGGGTGTTGTTAAGTACAACACCCTTATTATTTATATCAATACCTAGTAAATTAAATTTTATTCCACATAATCTATTTCTAAACAACTATCTACTATATTTTCTACTATAACCATATACTTCTCAATTAGCTCTATAAACTCTTTAATAGTAATATTTTCATCTATCGATATATTAATAGATGCTATTTGATTAGTACCATTATAAGCTTTTATATTGCTATCTCCAACCTCATAAATTTTATTATGTATTAAATTTTTTACGTATTCCCTTTTAATCATATATTCTTTATAATCTTCTTCGTTAGTCTTTTCTATCAGTCTTTTTTAGGTATATATGGTCTAGATTCATAATGTAGAGGTAGTATTATCTTTTTATTGAAAATATCAAAAGATGGCTCTAAATGTATGTCATAGCTATCTTTTGTTATTTTATACGTATTATTTATTAATTTTGCTTCATCTTTTCCTATCCAACTATCTTTGGATATTTTTGCATAATAACTTACTCTTCCAACACCACCTGCTTTGCCAATTTCTCTAACGCTTAGTCCACCGTTACAATTTATGCATTTAGCTATCTTTTTAAACTTTATAAATGCCCTATCTTTATCTTCTTCGTTACTTAAACTATCTATAAGTTTATCATCTTCATTAATATCTAAATCTTTATAGAAGTCCTTTAGTATAAATATAAAGTCATAATATATTCTTTCTAGTACTTTATCTTCAATCTCTACTTTTACATCTTCGATTATATCTTTATATGTAATATTTTTAAATTCATTACCTATAGGACTTTGCTCTGGCATCAATGTCAAGAATATAAACTCTATTTTTACATCTTTATTTTTTAGCCCTAGTAATTTATTATTTACTAAATCAGCTACACACTTTTCATCTGAGTATCTTAAAGTTTGATTAATTCCTTCATCAGCTTTTAATTTATTTTCTATTATTAATAGTCTTGAGCAGTTGTCATTTTCTAATGTTATAACTATATCTGGAACTCCAACCGATGTTGCAATTCTTGTATATGCTTTAATATCAAAATTTGATGGATTCTCTATATTGAAAATACTTCTAATAAATGAGTTTCTAAATGATTTAGATTCATTTATTAACCCAACTATTAAGTTACTTATTATGTCTTCTTTGTATGTTATTCCTAGCAATTTTACTATATTCATTTTATCTCCCTGTTTTATAGTTTACTTACATCAAAATTTAGTATAATTACATCCTCTAAGTTAAATAAATCTATACCCATATAACTTGATATTTTTTTGTAATGTTCAATCCATTGTTCTATAGAAGTTTCTATATATCCTGAATCTCCTGCTATATTTAAAAATACTAATTTCACTTTTTTACCTTGTTCTTTAAGTTTTACTAAAAAAGATAGTCTATTTGCAATCTGATAATATTTATTATGCCAAACATCAAACTTACTATCTAACCAATCTGTATCACATAATTTATTATTTGATAAGTTTTCATAAACTTCTTTTAATGTTTTATTTATTAATTCTTTACTACTCTTACTTGTAGCACTACATTTTGTATGTGTTTCATTTATATGTGCTTTTGCTTCAACTAATATAATTGTTTCATCTTCACATATTCCAATTGCATCCCACCAAGGACCATTTTTAGGCCAAAAGCTTAAATCTTCTTTTGTTATAATACTTTCATTTCCTTTTTTTATATTCCTAAGATCTTTTATTTCATTATAATTATCTTCTTTTATTGGAGATAACCAAGTAATATCATTAATCCTACTATCTATACACGTAATATGATTTGATAGAACTTTCCCCTTATTTAAATTTACAAGTTTTTGAATCCAAAGTTTACTTCCCTTATCTCCAATTCCTGCTAACGTATTGCTACTCATAACATATTCCCCCTTGTTTTATGTATATAATACTATTATTTTATCATATTTAGGCATAAAAAAGAAATTATCTACCTCATCTTTAGCTTCCCTAATTTCTTTTGTCGTCATTTCTAACTTTACAAAAACAAAACACCTATATTTATACAATATAAGTGTTTTATACTCAATCAATTTAAGTTAATATCCACTGATTTTTGACATAGTTGAATGTTTTTGTACTATTAATCTTCCTTAGATTCTAAACTTTTAGCATCTACAGTAGTACAGTTATTTTTATTTGCAACCAATGTAGAACCTAGTGCACCTGATATTAGTGCTTTAATATCTAAACCAACTGCACCTTCTAATCCCTTTATTACCTTATCTGTAGTAGTCATGATATCGCCTACCATCTTGGCACCATTACCTTCACCATACATTGTTATACTATCTACGTTTGCTAATGGAGATGCTGCATTTTTAACTATCTCAGGTAATTTTTCGACTACCATTTCTATTACTGCTGCCTGTTGCATCTTATTCATAGCATCTGCCTTTTTATCTAGACCTTCTGCCTCTGCTAATAGTTTAGCTTTTATAGCTTCCGCATCTGCTTTACCTACTGCACTTATACCTTCAGCCTTTTTTTGCTCTGCTACTAACTCTGCTTCTGCTTTGTCTTTTAATATTTCATATTCTTTTTTAGCTTTATATTGTTCTACATCGGCTTCTTTTTGCTTTTCATAAGCCTCTGCATCTGCCTCTTGCATTCTTTTATACTTATCTGCTTCTGCTTGTTTTTTGATTTCGGCTTCAAGTACTCTTTCTTTTACTAATGCTTCTTTTTCCCTTATAGCTATTGCCTTTTCTTGTTTTTCTATATCTGCATCAGCTCTAGTAGTCTCTAATCTCTTTCTTTGTACCTCTTCCGTTATCTTATATACAGCATCTGCTTCAGCTTTTTTCTCATCTTCTTTTATCTTTAATTCTGACTGTTTTAGAGCTAGTTCATTATTTTTTATTGCTATATCTTGTTCTGCAGTTACCCTGGCATCATTGGCTTCTTTATCTGCTTTTGACTTAGCCCTAGCTATTTCTTTTTCAGAATTTGCTTTAGCTATTTCAGCATTTTTTTGTATAGTCACTATGTTGTCTATACCTAAATTTTCTATTACTTTATTATCATCTATAAAGTTTTGAACATTAAAACTTATTAATTCTAACCCCATTGCATTTAAGTCTGGCTCTGCATTTTCTTTTACTGCCTCAGCAAACTTTTTTCTATCCTTTACCATATCCTCTAACTTCATTGTGCCTACTATCTCTCTAACATTTCCTTCTAGCACTTCCCTAGCTATACTAGCTATGTAGTTAGTATCTTTGCCTAAGAAGTTTTGAGATGATAATTTTATTAAATCATCGCTACTTCCTACCTTTACGTTGACATTTGAATCTACCCTTACATTGATATAATCTGCAGTTGGCACTGTACTAGCGGTTTTAACGTCTATTTGTATTAATTGTAGTGCTAGTTCATCTTTTCTTTCTAAGAATGGTACTTTTATAGTGGCTCTTCCTATCACTACTCTAGGCTGTTTTCTAAGTCCAGAGATTATAAAGGCTTTATCTGTTGGTGCTTTGACATAGCCTCTAGATACTAAAGCTAAAACTAAAACTAAAGCTACTGCACCTACTACCACTGGTATTAAAATGGAACTATCAAAAAACATCAAAATCCCCCCATTATTTTATTGTTTTAAGAGCTTACCCTTGTTTAAGTCTATGTATAATTAACATAATTTATTTTATATTTTATAATAAAGTGATCTGTTGACTTTGTATCTATTATTATCTTACATTATTTTCATAAATTTAGCTTTTTATGACTTAGAGCTAATAGTATAAATATATAGTCTATTACATTTATTTGAGCAAAATTAAAAGCATAGGATTCAACCTATGCTTAAATACTATTTTTTATATTTTTATTTCTTTAACCCTTCCAACAATGCCACTTTCAAGCATTACCTTAATTCCATGATGATGATTTGGTGAATTAGTAAGAATTCTTTTAACTATTCCTTCTGTTAACTTTCCGCTTCTTTGATCTTGCTTTTGTACTACAAAAACATTTGATCCTATTTTTATATCACTTCTTTTAGTTCCGTCCATAATTTATACCTCTTGCTTTCTTGTAAGATATTTCTACATTTTATTGTATTTATCTTCTAGTAATTAATAATTAGTATTTTATCTGACTCCGTAGAATTAATTTCTAAAGAAAAATTATCTTCATCAATAATCATCTCATTAAAATTAGGATCATACCTTTCAAAGAGCTGCTTGCTTCTATAATTTTTTATCCCAGCCTCTTGCCATACTATAGTTATAGATTGTCTGTCTTTATTAAATACAACACGTACCGGAACATGTTTATCAAATATAACTTTTTTATCTGACTTTGAAATAGCCTTTATTCCTACGTCAAACTCACTACACTCAAAATCATGAAATCTATGAAATGATTTTAACGAATTTAAACTATCTGATAATGTCTTTCCTTCTAATTTTGCCACGGTGATTCCTCCTAATATAGTTTATTCTCTTATTATATTTCCATCTTTTATAGGCATATACTTTTACCATTATAGTACACTTTGAATACATTTTATACACTATCTTTAAAGATAACAAATGCACAGGTATTTATCTAGTGCATTTGTTATAATTTATTAACTTATTTTCATTGCACATAATTATCTTGAATTAAGAATATTGCTTAGGTGAAGAATCCTCAGCTATAGCTATTTACTGTGCATTAAAGTATAGTGATAATTTTATGAATGGATTAGTAGCTTCAGTAAACCATGATGGTGATAGCGATAGTACTGGTGCAATTACTCGAAATATTTTAGGGGCTTATCTAGGAGTCGATAAAATTCCATCTGATTGGATTTGTAACATAGAGCTGAATGAGTTCTATCAAATGACTTATACAATGGATATGTAGTAATCTTTATATTTATTTTCCATAAATCCTATAATTCAACCTCTTCCCCCTAATCTCAACCCTATACCCCTTACACATCTCAATCAATCTACTACCAATAGCCTCATCAATCTCAATTAATTCCTCAAAGCTCTTCTCACTACTAACAATAACAGGCAAATTATTAAAATACCTATGATTAACAAGCTCAAAAACAATATTAATATTGTTCATTTAATCTGCTTGATAAATTGAAATTTATCTTATTCTTCTGTGATATATTTCATATTATCAAAATGATAAATTTCAATAATAAATTCTTTAGTCATATCTTCTTCGTATATATACCCTGAAAATTTTGATTGATTATAGCCATAAGTTTCATCAATAATCTCTAAATCGATGTTATTAAACTTTTCTGAGAAATCTTGCAAACTAAACCTTTCTCCTGAAAATTTCCCAAAATCATCTTCTAAATCAAATATACATACAGAACAATAATCTAAATCAACATTATTAAACTCTATGTAACCCTTTATTAGCTCACAATCATTATCTATTTTATAGTAACCTTCACTAAAATGCATCATTACTTTATCTGAGACTATATTAATCTTGTTAACTCTTGCATCGTGCAAACTATATGGTAAATCTATAATATTTTTACGCTCTATTTCTTTCATAAACACCTCAACAAAATTAAATTTTTCTATTTTATTAACCTCCTTACAAATTCCTATTTATCTATATGATATCAAAATATTTTTATTTCACATTATATAACAATTGTGACCTTTGTTATATTATAATGCTCTTTAAATAATTTATATACAAAAAATCTATTTATTAAATATAAAAAGAGATCCATAATGGATCTCTTTGTTTTTCATTATGCTCTTTTTAATTTTTTCATAACCATATTCTTAAGCATCTTAACTTCTCTAACCTTAAACTTACTAATAAGTATACCATAAACAACTGCACCTACTAGCACAGATATACCAGTAGCTATAACATCTTGAATAAATCCAACTCCTAATATATTACTTGATAACTTATACATAAAGTATGTTGCAACACCCATTACTATAGAAGCTATTAAAGACTTTATAAAAGTTCTAATTATTCTATCTTGTCCATAGTACTCCATCTTTTTCTTTAATCCTCTAAATAATAATAGTATACATATTATAGAAGATAAACTAGTAGCAAGTGCTAGTCCACCAAGACCAAATACTTTCATTAATGTAATATCAAAGAATATGTTAGCAACCACTGCAATTATCCCATTTATCATAGGTGTTTTAGTATCCTTTAATGAATAGTACACTTTGCTTAGTATATCTCTAAGGCCATAAGCAATCATACCAACAGAGTAACATATAAGGGCAATTGCAGTCATTTGAGTAGACTTATCATCAAAAGCCCCTCTTTCAAATAATATTCTAACTATAGGAGTCGCAAGTACTATAGCTCCAACAGTTATAGGAAGTATTATTAAACTTACACAGTTTACACTAGTTGATACTGCATCTGCAAACTTTCTGTTATCATTATTAGTAGATAATTTTGAAAGTGTAGGATATATAACAGAACCTATACTAGTTATAAATAGTCCTAAAACAAAGAAATTAAGCTTATTCGCACTGTTTAGTGCAGCTATAACCCCATCACCTAGGCTTGAAGCTAAACTTCTATCTACCATAGCATTGACTTGATTTACAGCAACACCTATTAAAACAGGAAGTATTAGCCATATCATCTTTTTAAAATACTTGTCTTTAAAATTAACTACAGGCTTAAACTTATATCCACGCTTTATAGCAAAAGGTACTTGGAATAAAAATTGTGAAGCCATACCTATAAGGGCTCCTACTGCTAGTATATAGAATTCACCTGTAATACCACCAATTACCATAGATATAATTATTATAATATTATTTGGAAGTTGCACCATACCAGGTATAGTGAAGTTTCCTTGTATTTGTAAGTAAGCAGTCATAATATTGCTAAGGCCTATAAATAAAACACCAACTATTATTATTCTTACAAACTCAACAGTCATTGCTAACTTTTCACCAGTAAAACTAATAGCAAATAACTTTACTATAGGCTCGGCAAATATATAACCAAATATACTTAAAAATATACTTATTATACTAACTATACATAATATATTATTTGCAAATATTTGAGCTCTTTTTTGTCCACCATTTTCAAGTGCTTCTTGATAAAGCGGTATAAATGTCGTAGAAAGTGCAACCCCAACAGCAGCAAACACCACAACCGGTATATTCATAGCTGTTACATATATATCACTTTGTGCACTAGTCCCATAAAAATACATTAGGACTATATCTCTAGTAAATCCTAATATTTTAGATAGCATAGTAACTACCATAAGCCAAAATGCTGATTTTGCTAAATTATTACTCATAAAATCCTCCATGGAGCTTATAATTATTTTTTATTGTCAATATTCCTAGTATATCATTAGATTAATTTTTTGAAAATAATTTTATTTATATAAATATAAACTTTCCGATTTCTGTTAAATTATTTATATTTCTAACTAAAAATATACTCTACTAATAATTATATTTGAATCTTCATTTGAACTATTGCAGATACTAATACTATCTTTATTAATATTTGTATCCGTGGTAGATACAAATAAATCTTCCTCATATAAACCAATATTTTCTTCTAGTTCTATAACTACGCTACCATTTACACAATATAAAACATTGGCTACTTTGTCCCATCTTTCATCTTTATACAATTCAATATTCTTTCTACTTCCTCTTTTAATCTCAATATGTTCTAAACTTCCATCACAACCATTATTCATCATAAGATTAAAATCAGTTACTTTTCCATAGCTTCTAGTGGTCCAATCCCCACTAAATCTGTCTTTATCAAATCTACTTAACTTAGTATTATGATGACCTTCGTGTTCTAATTCTAATTCTCCATCTATAATCATTATTTCTCTATTTATACCAGGTAACTGTGTGAATACTGACTCTTCTACTTCTACCTTTGCTGAACTTATTCTAAATAAAAACTCCATCTTACTGTACTGTGATTCTTCTGGGTATATGTATAACTGAGTAGTAGTTCCTCCAGACCATGTGCTTGTTTTATATTCATCTTTTCTTATTACTTTTATCTCATTGTCCATTATTAACCCTCCTAAAATTATAGCCATTCATATTTTAATATACGAATGGCTATTTATTATATATATTTCTTGCTTAAGTATTAACTAAAGAAATTTATAAACGTTACTATAGTAGGTATAGCGAATAAATCTATTAAAAATGCACCTACTAATGGAACTATTAACATTGCTTTTGTAGAATTTCCATATCTAGATGTTACTGAATTTATATTAGCCAATGCATTTGGTGTAGCTCCTAAACCATGACCTAAAAATCCTGCAACCATTATTGCTGCATCAAAGTTTTTACCTAATAATCTAAATACAACAAATGCACCAAATAAAGCTATAAATGCAACTTGAGCTACAACTATAATAATCATTGGTCCTGCTAAGTCTGCTAGTTCCCATAGCTTCATAGTCATAAGTGCCATTGTTAGGAATATTGATAAGCATACATTGCTTATTATATCTACTGTATATAAATCTAAATTTACAAGTTTTAATTTATCATTTAGATTTCTAAATATTACTGCTATAAACATTGCTCCAACGTATCCTGGAAGAACAATATCTGTTATATTAGTAAACCACGTACTAACTACTGTTCCTATTGTCATACATGATGCTATGACAGTAATTTGTACAATCATTGTATTTGAGTTGAAAGATTCACTAATTTTTATACCAGCAACTTCTTCTGCTGATACTCCTCCTCCAACTGAATTCCCACTATCTTTAGAAGTTATATCTTCTGTAGGTCTTAAATTATATTTATCTATTAAGTATCTTGATATTGGGCCGCCTATAAGTCCACCACATACTACTCCAAAAGTTGCAGCTGCCATACCTATAGTTGCTGCACCAGTAACTCCTAAAGATTCTACTGTTGCACCAAAAGATGCTGCTGCTCCATGTCCTCCTTCCATAGATGCTGCTCCACACATTATCCCTATTAAAGGGTCTATTCCTGTTAATTTTGCTCCTATTACTCCTACTAAATTTTGTGCTACTGATAAAACACCACACAATAACCAGTAAACTATAAGTAGTTTACCTCCTTTTTTAACTAATGCAAAACTTGCACCTAATCCAACCGTTGTGAAAAATGTTATCATGAAAGGTGATTGAAGAGTCGTATCCATAGATATATTTAAGATATTGCTAGCTTTTAGAATTAATACTATGATTGCTACTAAAAGTCCTCCAACTACGGGTCCTGGTATACAGAACTTTTCTAGAATTGTAATTTTCTTTTTAATAAAGTTACCAAATAATAACATTAAGGATGCCAAAGCCACAGTTGCTATCATGTCTAGGTTAACAGTCCTTAACCCATCTACAACTTCAAAACTCATAAAACTTCTCCTTTACTTTTATTATTGTAATTATATAAATACAATTAGTATATTCACTAATAATCTACAAATTCCTTTTAATTAAAACATTTATTTTATTCATACTCTTATATTTTGTTTTATCTATACTCAATATGGTACAAATCCACTTCAAATTTAATACTATAGAGTATAGTTCCAATTTCAAATGGGGGTGACAACTTGGGTAATATAGTACAAGTCAAAAATCTTTCGATGACTTTCTACAACAAAGAAGGCGAACTACAGGTTCTAAATGATATGAACTTTTCTTTAGAAGAAGGAGAAATTTTAACACTTCTTGGCCCTTCTGGGTGTGGAAAGTCAACAATTTTAAACATTCTGACAAAACTTTTAAAACCAACTAATGGAGATGTAGTCGTAAATGGAAATATTGGATATATGTTTCAAAAGGACCATCTACTAGAATGGAGAAACATAATGGATAATATAACATTAGGTCTTGAAATCCAAAAGAAAAAAACACCTGAAGCAATAGCTAGAGTTGAAGAGCTTTTAAAAACTTATGGGCTTTGGGAGTTTAGAAATATGTTTCCAAAAGAACTGTCTGGTGGTATGAGACAAAGAGTTGCTCTTATTCGTACTCTTTCAGTAAATCCTGATATTTTACTTCTTGATGAGCCTTTCTCTGCACTTGATTATCAAACAAGACTTTTAGTAAGTGATGATGTTTATAAGATTATAAGAAATGAAAATAAATCTGCAATTTTAGTTACACATGATATATCTGAAGCTATTAGTATGTCAGATAAAGTAGCAGTACTATCTAAACGACCTTCTACTGTAAAAGATATATACACTATAAATCTTCGTGAAGATAAGGATTTAACACCTCTTCAAACACGTAAAGTTCCAAAGTTCCAAGACTACTTCGATAAGTTATGGAAGGAGTTTGATTCTAATGAGGTTAAGTAAAGATTCTCAAGGTTATTTAGATTATATCAAAAAGACTAAAGTCGAAAAACGAAATGTATTATTCTTTCAAATAATTATATTAGTAGGCTTTTTAGTTTTATGGGAAGTTCTTGCAAATTACAATATTATAAATACATTCTTATTTAGTAAGCCAAGTGATATATATCACTTATTTATGAAATATATCCAAAATGGCCAGCTTCTAGAACATGTATGGGTGTCAGTTTATGAAACTTTACTTGGACTTGTAATTGGTACAGTTCTTGGTATATTAGTAGCAATAGCACTATGGTGGTCTAAAAAGTTATCAAAGATACTAGATCCATTTTTAGTTGTATTAAATGCTCTTCCTAAAACTGCCTTAGCTCCTATTATTATAGTTTGGGCTGGAGCTGGAATTTCAGGTATAGTTGTAACTGCTGTTACTATTTCAGTAGTTGTTACAATTCTATCAGCTTATCAATACTTTATAAGTGTTGATGAGGAAAAAGTTAAAATGCTTAAAAGCTTTGGGGCAAAAAAACATCAAGTATTATTTAAACTAATACTTCCTGCAAATATAGGAAACCTTATAAATCTTACTAAAATAAATATTGGTATGGCATGGGTTGGTGTTATAGTAGGAGAGTTCTTAGTTTCTAGAAGTGGTATTGGATATCTAATCGTTTATGGTAGCCAAGTATTTAAATTAGATTTAGTTATGATGGGAGTATTTGTTTTAGCATTTTGTGCTTGGGTTATGTATGAAATTTTAAATATTGTTGAAAAAATATATAATTCAAGAAGATAGATATTTATTTTATATATAAAATATAAATTTTAAATAATAAAATTAATCTTTTAAATTATTGATACATCCCTCTTAAAGGTAACAATTAAACTATAAAAATAATAATATATAATATTATTAGTATTTTTAATACTACAAAATTTTATAGAGGGGGATGTATATGTTCAAAAAATTTATTGCACTTACTAGTTCCTTAGCATTAAGTACCCTTTTGCTTACAGGATGTACAAGTAACACTACTAAAGCTCCAGAAGAAAAGAAATTAGATAAAGTTACTATTGCAGAGGTTGCTCATTCAGTATTTTATGCTCCACAGTACGCAGCTATAACTGAAGGATTCTTTAAAGATGAAGGTATTGATATTGATCTCATAAATACTCAAGGTGCTGATAAAACTATGGCTGCTTTAATATCAGGTGAAGCCCAAATCGGTCTTATGGGACCTGAAGCATCAATTTATGTTTACAATCAAGGAAGTAAAGATTATGCAGTAAACTTTGCTCAACTTACTAAAAGAGATGGAAGTTTCTTAATGGCTAGAGAAGAAATGCCTAACTTCAAATATGAAGACTTAAAAGGTAAAGAAATACTTGGAGGAAGAAAAGGTGGAGTTCCTCTAATGACTTTTGAATATGTATTAAAGAAAAATGGACTTACAATAGGTGAAAACACAGCTAAAGGTGAGACTAATGTTAGAACTGATGTACAATTCGGAGTAATGGCGGGTGCTTTTGCTGGTGGTGAAGCTGATTTTACAACAGTATTTGAACCTACTGGAACTCAAATGGAAAAAGAAGGTAGTGGACATATAGTTGCTTCAATAGGTAAAGATTCTGGTGAGATACCTTACACTGCTTACTCTACTACAAAATCATATATGGCTGATAATGCTGAACTTTTACAAAGATTTACTAATGCACTATATAAAGGTCAACAATGGGTTCAAACTGCTTCTAATGAAGAAATAGCTAAGGCTATGCACCCATTCTTTGAGGATATAGAAATGGATGATTTAATAAAAGTTGTTGATAGATATAAATCAATAGATGCATGGTCTTCTGATCCTTTATTAAAAGAAGAATCTTTAAATACTTTAATGGATGTTATGAAGGAAGCTAATGAATTAGATAAAGAGCCTCCTTATAGCAACATAGTTAATACTGAATTTGCAAATACTGCTATAAATAATAAATAGATTTTGATATAAAATAGAGCTATGTTTTAATTAAAACATAGCTCTATTTTATATTTTCCCAATTTCTATCTCTATCTAAAAGTAATACTTTATCTATATCATCAATTGGCCAATTTATATCTAAAGTTGGATCATTATATGCAATTCCTGTTTCAAATTCTGGACGATAGTATTGTGTATAGTTACAATTTACTACTGCATAGTCTGATAAAACTAAAAATCCGTGGGCAAACCCTTTTGGGACATAAAGTTGTCTTTTATTCTCAGAAGATAATGTAATACCTTCCCATTTTAAATAAGTTGGTGAATTTTCTCTTAAATCAACAGCTACATCAAATACTTCTCCCTCTACTACTCTTACTAATTTATCTTGAGCGTGCTTTTCTTGAAATCTAAGTCCTCTTAGCACTCCCTTTTTAAACTTTACTTCATTAAATTGAACAAATTTTAAATCTATATCTAAGTTAAAAGATTTAAAAGCTCTTTCGTTATACATCTCCATAATATAGCCCATATCATCTTTAAATACATAAGGCTCTATTATATATAAGTCTTCTATTTTTGTTTCTAAAAAATTAAATTTTCCCATAACTACCTCCTTAGTTGTAAAGTTTTTACACTTTAAATATTTGACTATTAAATTATTTATGTAAGTAGTTATGTTTTTAGAATAATTTATTTTAATATATCTATTACTATTTTTTAATTAGTCTAGGCAATATATCATAAGAGTAATCCACTAATATTCTCTCTGTAAATTTATGAGCATCTTTGCCATGAGGCCCTAGATTTACAACCGGTACATTAAGTTTTTTTATTTCTTCTAGTGGTAATTTATACTTATATTTAATAATAGGCATATTAGGACCTAAAAAATTTATAATGTCATCTTCATTTTCCAATCTAAAATAGCTAAGGTCTGATAGACCTTGAAAATAATTTTGTTTTTTAATTTCTATATTATACTCTTCTTTGCTATATTGAATAATATTATCTACTACTTTTAAAAGCTTTTTATCTAGTTCTAACTCGTTATTAATACCAACATTTGGATAATATGGTGGAGCAAAAAATATTATAATCATTGGATTTCTATCTTTAGAGAATTTGTGTACTTCACTTACTATAGCACTACTTAAATCTCTTTCATCCATATTTTTATCCTTTAACCAATCTTTTATTTTATTTTCTAAATGTATATTAAACTCTTTCCCATTATCCATTAATACTTGACTATATAATTCATCGAAAGTTAAGACTTTTATATTCATGTCTATATCTTTTGCTATATATTTGCCATTAGTGATTTTTTCATATTCTATTCTTGCTTTATTTAATTTTTCCATAGAAGCAGTTATAGCTTCATAACATACTATTTTTAACTTTTCTAATACTTCTTTAGGTGTTATTTTAAAAGTTTGTAAGTTGTAATATATAGTAGATGATATAGGAGTTTGTACATTATACTCATCCTTATTATCTTTATATTTTAGACAAGTAGGTGGCATAGTTATATCCTCACCTATTTTATCACAAAGGTCTGTGTTAAGCTCAAGTCTTCTTATAAGCTCACTTCCTATCAAGTTTGCATTCATACCAGATAAGATTTCCCCGACATGCACCTCTTTTCCCACTACAAAAAATCCTGGAAGTAATTTACCACAAGATCCTGTATAGATATACTTATTACCATCACCTTTATATAATGAAAAATCTGGCTCACAGTTTAATACAGCTACAGGTTCTAAATTCTCTTTTTCTAAAATTTTATTAATATAAGGTATTACACTTATAGCACCTGCTGAATTTGCTTCTTCATCAGCTACAGCTACTAGCATTATATTTCCTTCAAAATCTTCTAAACTGCTAAAATGCTCTATTAAAGACATTTGTATAGCAAGCCCTGTTTTCATATCCATTATTCCCCTGCCAAATAACCAATTTCCAGACAATAAATCTTTTTTTGAGTCCTCATCTAAACTATCTATATTTTCTTTTAATTTTTCTGTGTATTTATTTGCGTCAAATATATATTCTTTTAGACTTCCTGCATCTTCTACTCCAACTGTATCTAAATGGCATAATGTAAGTAATGTTTTTTTAGTTTGCTTTTTAGACTTCATTAGTGCACATACACAAAATCTTCCTAACTCATCATTAACAGAAACTAAGTTTAAATGGTTTGGGTTTTCCCTATAATAATCTAATTGCGATAATTTATCATAAACTAAATTTGCCATATCTATTTCACCTTTTGTATTAGATATACTTTGCACTTTTACTAATTCTAGCGCTAATCCTTTTAGTGCTTCTTTACTATTCCACATAAATTCATCCCCTCTTTATCTATAAACTAATAAATCAATATTATTTAGTTAATTTCTATATAAATTATATGAATTTATTAGTTTATATTCAACAAATTCAGAATAACGATATATTTTTGTTATTTTCTTAATATTTTGATATATCCTCAATGCTATGCTATACTATAAATATTAAATTTATAAATATAAGGAGTGTTCATATGAAATTAAATAGACTTGAAAACGTTATATCAATTATGAAAAATGATGATTTAACTCAAATGATAGTTACAGATCCTACATCAATATTTTATTTAACTGGAAAAATGATACATCCAGGTAAAAGATTCTTAGCCTTATACATAAACACAAATGGTAATAATAAGTTATTTGTAAATGAACTATTCCCAGTGAGTGAAGACCTTGGAGTTGAAAAAGTTTGGTTTAATGATACTCAAAATCCTATAGAATTATTATCTACTTACATAAATGAAAAAGAAGTAATGGGTATAGATAAATCTTGGCCAGCAAGATTTTTACTAGCTCTTATGGAATCTTTAAAAAATACAAAATTTATAAACTCATCTTACATAATAGATACTTTAAGAATGCAAAAAGATGAAGAAGAAAAGGATTTAATGAGAAAAGCATCAAATATAAATGACATGGCCATGGATAAGCTTCAAAAAACTCTTTTAAAAGACTTAACTGAAAAAGAAATGGCATCAGAATTAGCTAAAATTTATGAAGATCTTGGTGCTGATGGATTTTCTTTCTCTCCAATAGTTGCATATGGTGCTAATGGTGCTGATCCTCATGCTAAATGTGGAAATAATAAATTAAAATCTGGAGATGCTGTAATATTAGATATAGGATGCGTAAAAGATAAATATTGTTCTGATATGACAAGAACTGTATTTTACAAAGAAGCACCTCAAAAGGCTAAAGAAGTATTTGAAATAGTGCTTGAAGCTAATAAAAAAGCAATATCAATAGTAAAACCAGGAGTAAAATTCTGTGACATAGATAAAGCAGCGAGAGATTATATAACAGAAAAAGGATATGGTAAATACTTTACTCATAGAACAGGTCA
This sequence comes from Faecalimicrobium dakarense, assembly GCF_000499525.1. Classification (GTDB taxonomy): domain Bacteria; phylum Bacillota; class Clostridia; order Peptostreptococcales; family Peptostreptococcaceae; genus Faecalimicrobium; species Faecalimicrobium dakarense. The sequence goes on from NZ_HG529329.1 coordinate 68,444, forward strand.
CTCTATAGGGCTTGAAACTCATGATATGGGAGACGTTTCAGCAGTAAACACTGATGTATTAAAGCCAGGAATGATTTTCTCTGTTGAACCAGGTATATATCTACCAGGTGAATTTGGAGTTAGAATAGAAGATTTAGTGCTTGTTACAGAAGATGGTCATGAAATACTAAATAAACATACAAAAGAACTAAATATTATAAAGTAACAAAAAAGGATTAACTAATTAGTTAATCCTTTTTGTTATTACCATTTTGCATAGTGGTCTTCAAACCAACAAATAACACTTTCAAATTCAATATCTTCATCATTTAGTTTTACAATACCACTTAATCTTCCCACTCTCTGTTTCATATCAGATTTTACAATATATTTATTAGATAGTTTTTCATTTAAATTTATCATATTAAATACTAAGTCAACTTCATTACTATCTATAGATTTTATACTCCAGTTTTCTTCATCTATCTTATTAAACTCTACATCAGAATTTATTTTTACTATAGTATCATTTATCTTTATACAGTTTTCATTGACACCTGTATTATCTGTCCACTTAGCTCCTAAATTTAATCCTATCCTTTTATCATCTTTTTCAAATCCACAAGTTAACCAATACCAAGATTTCTCTCTTTCCCAAATACCTCTTCCATAATCAATAAAAGCCATAGATTCCTCAATATAGCATTGTTCTTCTCCTATTTGAATATATCCACTAGACTTTAATGGAAACTGCTTAGAAGTATAGTGAAACAATTTATCACTCCAAGGTACTAAAACATTTAAAGATTCATCTTCTATATCTATGCTTACATCTATATCAATTTCATCCCATTTTAGTATAACGTTTAAACTGTTACTAACTCTTATAATATTTGCATACATTTGTTTGTTTTGAAAATGAGCATATGAACCTATGTTATTGTGTATAATCATTCCATTACAAAGTGGTATGTAAATACTCTTATGAATTTCATTATCTTTTCTTATATCATAAAAATCTACATATATTAAGCCTATATAATCTAGTTTTACTAGGGCAAATGTACATATAAACTTTTCATTCATCCACATATAATGATTCCATATTTTTTTTCTAAAGAATCCTGTCTCTATATCGCAGTTTTTAAACACATTTCTACTCCATCCTATAGAGTCATTATTTATTGTTCCTTCATTTGAACATATATAATTTTTACCTTTTAGCTCTTTCATACACTCCCCCCCTTATTCTTTTATTTAATTTATTATATATGCTTTTAAGCATAATATATTTCTAAAAAAAGTTAATATAACAATAGTTTTTAATATGTAAAAATTATTTTCCAAAATTTTTAATTAATGTAACATAAAAAGCAATAAATTGAATATAATAATAGTGGCGTTAAATGTTCTTATACTAATATTAGAGGTGTTTATAATGAATATATATCCTAAATCATTTAGTAAAAAAGATAGCAACAAATTATTAAATTTATTGAATTTTAATAATAGTTTTTTATATGATGATATTTTACCATATGATGATAGCGATTATTGCAATAATTATGATGATATTATATTAGAAGACGATAACTATTTTGATCATAACTTTTATCAAGATGACACTTTAAATTATTTTGATTAGTAAAATTCGCTTTGCTTAAGCCACTGCGTGGGCGCTATGTTTTATATAGCCAACGACTGCGTCCGTTGCTCAAGCTTAGCGGTTGGTATTATAAAATAAAAGCTTCTACATTTATTGTAGAAGTCTTTTTTATTTTAAAATATGTTAGGCATTCTCAAAAGTATATATAGCATCAATTCTTGCTATATAAATAGATTCGTCTTTACAACCTATATATTTTGCATATTTTTTTATCTTTTCCTTTTCAAGTTCTAAGTCTCCTGTGCTAGCTTCTACTAATTCTTTAATATATAAATCCATTAACTTACCTTTATAATCTCTGATATCATAGCCTAAAAAGTTAGTTAATCTTTCTATGTCTCCATTAAAATCTCCATCTTCTCTTATGAAAAATTCATATATATCTTCTCTATATGGATTTAGAGTTATTACTTGTTCTACTACCCTACATTCATCAGGCTTAGTTATAAATCCATCTTTATAGTTATTAAATAATGCACTAGATTTTTTTATACTTTCTTCATTTATACTTAACCCAACTTTATCAACATTATTTTCTACTAATGCATCAATAATAGCGTAATGAATATTAAAGCAGTCATCATATATATAATCACTTATTTTTTTTATTATAGGCTTTACTCCATAAAACTTTGCATGATTATTTCTTTTATTTTTATTATTAATTAACATTTCTTTATTTAAATTATTAAATAATCTTTCATAATCTAAGTATCTCTTACAGTAAACCTCTTCAAAAGTATCTAAATCTATTGTTATAATATCGAAACTAACTATTGTTTCTACTCCCTTTTTAAGAACTTCCTCAATAATATCAGTACCTATTTTTAGACCATTTTCTGATAAATCTTTAATATTTTTAATGTTAGCTAGACAGTTTTCTTCAAAGCTTTTAGATGCTTCATTTGCATATATTTTAAAATTCCTTCTTATTTCATTGTAATTATCCATTTTCTCATCAAATTCTATAATAGCCCCATTTATATCAAACTTACTCAATACATTCCCCCCTAATTTTATCTTTGAATCTTAATGCAATCATTTTAAACTTTACTATATTTATTTAATTTGATTTATAGTGGTATAATCCTTCTAAATAAGAAATTTGTCTAATGCTTTTTTCTATATTAACCCAAATAATCCAAATAAATCGGAATAATAATAGCAGGCAACAAATTAGCAACCTTTATATTAGTGACTTTTAGCATATTTAGACCTAATCCTATTATTAATAAACTTCCAATAGCTGTCATAGAATTTACGACAGAATCGCTTAATATATTCGACAAAAAAGATGAACCTATTGTTATAATTCCCTGATATAAAAACACTGATAAAGCTGAAAACATAACTCCTATACCCAATGAAGCTGCAAAAATTATAGATGATATTCCATCTAAGATAGATTTAGCAAATAAAGTTTCATAATTACCACTTAACCCACTTTGTAAACTTCCTACAATAGCCATAGCTCCTACACAAAACAATAAACTTGCTGATACAAAACCTTTTGATATAGAAACTTCTCCTTCTTCACTTGAAAATTTTTCTTCTAACTTATCACCTAATTTATTTAGTCCTTTATCAAGGTCTATAAGTTCTCCTATTAAAGCACCTATTGCTATAGATATTATAGTTATTAACGTATTTTCACCCTGTAATGAACCTGATATGCCAATATATAATACACATAAGGCAATTCCATTCATTATATTAGTGCTTATCTTTTCAGATATATTTCCTTTTATTAAAAGTCCTACTAAACATCCCCCTGCTATTGCTAAGCAGTTAACTATCGTTGCAATCATAAAATCCCCCCTTTTTGTAATATTTTTAAGCTATATAGATATAATTATAATTTTACTTCATATAATAATCTATTTGATTGTGTAAATATCATATAAAATTTATTTTTTATACCTAATAAATTCAGCTAATTAATATTTTTAATTTAAAACGTTAATCCTTAAAGACATCATTTATAAACTTCATAGGGTTAGTTGAAAAATCTTCAAAAGAGCTTTTAGTAAATATTACATCTTTGCCTAAAAATCTTTTATATCTGTCTTCTTCTCTTTTCATTGATTCGTCTTTTTTCCCATTATGATAATTAAATACTATAAACTTTAATGGTTTATTTCTATTTGTTTGGATTCTTTTTAGCATATATTTTATATGTATATCTGCATCAGGAAATGAGTATCCACAAAATACAACTAAATCACTTTCTCTTAATGAACTTTCAACTTTGTTCCATATAGTAGATAAAAATACATTATCCATATTTTTGAAATATGTAGGAGGAACTATTATCGGAACTGTTAAACTTCTACATTCTAAGCATTTTACCTCTTCTATTTCGCTTAAAAGTTTCATTATTCCTTCATCATAAGGTGTTAATGTCAAACTACTACACACTGGGCAATATAACCAATTTAAAGATCCATGTATTTTATAAAGTTTTACTAAAGGATCTTTTGGAGGTACCCATTTATTTTCAATATTAAAATTTGTGAATCTAACTCCATAATCAAGCATTATAGGGTTCTCTTTTTTATATAGTGAGGCTAACGCATTATCTATATGTATATCATAATTAGCACTTATAAATGTTGTGTCTGTTAATAAATTTTCTTTAAGTAAATTTTTAACTAATAGTTTATGATAATTATTACTTCCTTCAGTTTTATGTATTGCTTTAGCCATTAATAAAATTATATATTGTCTTAAAAATCTTATACTATCACTTCTTTTACTTAAATTTTCAAGTCCAAAATTTCTAAAACCTTCTCTTCTTTGTTCTGCTAAATCGAGAAGTCCTAATACTTCTTCAAATGTAGGAAATTCAGCTTTTTCCATATTATCTTTTATAATGTCAATATTAAACATTTGTTTAAAAAATTTATATAATTCCATATTCATATCACTTTTAAAGTCATCTTTTTTTAATTTTTTAAAGTACTCGCTAAACAACTCATTTTGAATCGGTAAATTTTCTGCTGCAGATGCTCCTGCTCCTAAAAATATAGAGATTTTCATATAATACCTCCATTTTATACTATATAAGTATAATCTACGTATATACTAATTTAGTATGCGTTATTTTTAATTTTTTATATTGCTTTTATTTACTGATTATTTACAAATTTTTTGATAATATAGTTTACTTATATGTAAAAAGAGACTATAAAGTTATAGCCTCTTTAATATTTAATATTCTACTTTATAAATTATCCTTTTAATAATTCATACACTGAAAGTGCATATATTTCAGTAGCTTTCATTAAATCGCTTATGATTATATATTCATTAGCTTGGTGCTCTGTTTTAGGTTTTCCCGGGAAAACTGATCCAAATGCAACACAGTTATCTAATGCTCTTGCATAAGTAGCTCCTCCTGAAGAAAGTGGAGTTCCATCAAGACCTGTTTCTCCTTCAAATACTTTCTTTAATGTTTTAACTAAGAAGTTATCTTCAGCAACATATATTGATGCTAAATAGTCATATTCTTCATAAATCAAATTATATTCTTTAGCTTTAGCTTCTAAATTAGAAGTAAATTCTTCTTTCTTATATGTAACAGGTATTCTAGCATCAATACCAATACTTGATTTTTCTTTATCTATGTTTAATTTTCCTATATTGAATGTTAATTTTCCAGAAACATCATCCATACAATTTTCTATTACATTATTAGCATTAGCATCTTGTCCTATAACTTCTGCTATAAACTTTATAGCATCATTTTGAACACCTATATTATTAAGCGCAATAGATAATCTTGCTATAGCATTTATACCAGTATCACTTACAGCAGAGTGAACACTTTTACCTATAACACAAACATTATCTTTATCTACACTATATTCAAAGTTTAATCTATCTAATTCTTTTATAAGCTCTTCTTTATATTGTCCAGAATATATAGCCTTGTCTGGTACAGAGTTAAATGCTTGTCCAAGTGATAACTCTAGGTCTTTACTGCCTTCTCCATTTAAGAATACTTGTAATAGTCCTTTTTCAGCATTTATCATAGGGAACTTAGAGTCTGGAGTAAATCCATAGTTTGGTATCTCTTCACCATTCTCTGAGTATTTATTTATACATCTCCAAAGGTTTTCCTCATCTGTTCCAAATATAAATCTTACTCTTTTATTAAACTCTACCCCTAAATCCATTAATGCTTTAACTGCATATATCGCTGCAATAGTTGGCCCTTTATCATCTTGAGTTCCTCTACCATATAATTTATCTCCATCTATGACACCATCATATGGAGGGAATTCCCAACTTTCAAGTTCTCCTACTGGAACTACATCTAAATGCCCAAGTATACCTATTAATTCGTCTCCTTGACCTATTTCAGCATATCCATAATATCCATCTTTATAAACAGTCTTAAATCCAAGAGATTCACATAAATCTAGTGTATATCTTAAAGCTTTATCAATATTTTCTCCAAAAGGACAATTATCTGTGGCTTCATCTATTACGCTTGGTATTTTTACACAATCTTTAATAGATGATATTATATCACTTTGTAAAGAATTAACTTTTAATTTTATTTGTTCATTCATATTAAATATCCCCCTTTAAAATCGTCATAAATTTATCTATGCACTTTAAATATACTATATTTCGCTTAAGTTAGTCTACCGTTTATTTTTTAGCTATTTGTAGGGTATATCATATTTTTTTAAATATAATTTTTATTTTTAGTTTATTTTTTCAATATATTATCATTTTTATAAAAATAAAATAAAGTACTACGTCGGGTAACTACTTTATTTTATTATTAATTTCTAATTTATAAATTTTTTCATAAATGCTATTGATAATTATTTTCATTCATGTTATTATTTAATCAATAACAATTATCAATTTCAGGAGGCATAATGTGAATAATAATTGCGTAAAAAACTGTTGTAAAAATAATACAAATTCAAATTATATAAAATGGATATTAGAAGTATTAGGGCCAGTAATTCTAGGTTCTAAGCCATGTGAAATATTAAATATTCCTTTAAAGGATAATATGAGAACTACTAAACTTAATGATATAGAAAATTTCTTTAGTAATTGCTTTAAGGTAAATTACAAGATTATAAAGACATCTGATGGAGGTACTAGAATTTTATTTATTAATAAAGAATCTTTATCTAAGATATTAGATAATAAAAAATATGTAAACTTTTTAAAGTTTATAGGTTACCCATCAAATTATAGTATAGATAATTACATAGATTTTTTAATAGATAAGCTTCATTCAGAAGAGTTCCCTCATGAAATAGGTATATTTTTAGGATATCCTCTTAAAGATGTAGTTGGTTTTATGGGATATGGTAACTATAAATTCTGCAAGGTTAGATATTGGAAAGTTTATGGTGATCCATCTATTTCTGACATGGTATGTGATAATTTCATAAAAGATAGAAATAAAATGAAAGAAATTTTAGAATTTAATTCTTTAGATGAACTAAAAAAGTAATTTAACAATGCCTACAAATTTTTTTAATTTAATATATAAAAAAAGAACTCTCTTAATCCTACTTAAGAGAGTTCTTTTTATTATTTTGATATAGGTTCAAGTTTTCCTGTATAGGGGTCAATAATTAGCCCGTAAACATTTACATCCTTTGGCATTAATGGATGGCTTTTAATTGAGTTTACACTCTCTCTTATAGAATCTTCTACAGAATCAAATCCATGTAACCATTTATCAATTTCTACACCACAATTATATACTGTAGATAAGGTTTCCTTAGATATTCCTCTAGCTAGCATCTTATTTATAAGGCTATTAGTATCTAAATTACTCATACCACATCCATAATGGCCAACAACTATTACATCTTTAGCCTCAAATTCATAAACGGCTACAATTAAACTTCTAATAATACTTCCAAAGGGATGCATTATTGTAGCACCTGCATTTTTTATTATTTTCGCATCTCCATTTTTTATATTCATTGCCTTTGGTAATAGTTCTGTAAGTCTAGTGTCCATACATGATAATATTACCATCTTTTTATCTGGATTTTTTGTTGTTTCATATTGCTCATATTCTTTGTCTTTTACAAATTTTTTATTATACGATAAAATTTCTTCTAATCTACTTGGTTTCATAAAATACCTCGTTCATATATTTTTATATATTTTACCCAATTATATATTTATTTCACTTACTTTTTCATCTATTTTCAAGTAGGCTTTATTTTTATTAATATATCTTATGTAAAAATATAAACCTATAATCGTAACTATAGAGCCAAATATTAAATATGGAATTGAATTTTGGTTTACAACAGTAGTTACCTCATTATTTTGCTTTCCTAATGTTACTAATAAAATTAGAGTTGACATTAAGTTATTCATAAAATGTAAAAATATTGGTACTAATATATTTTCATATTTTAAATATAAAATACAAAGTACTACTCCAAATAAAATTGCAAAAAACATAGAATCTTTAGCATGACTTAATCCAAATATTATAGATGATAATATTACACCTATACTTATATTAGTTTTTTTAGCTAATCTTGTAAAAATAACTTTTCTATATATTATCTCTTCTAAAATTGGAGCTATCATAACCACTTTTATAGAGTTTATTATGAGATTTCCTGTATATAGCATTTCTTTTGAAGATGATGTATTTAATATTTCATTTGCAGAGCTTGTATTTATTAGTATAAATATTCCTACTAATAAATATTCAACCCCTATAGTTATAGCCCACGAATTTAGATATCTTCCACATATCTCTTTAAAATTTAATTTATTTTTAAAATCTGAGAGCAAACACTTTACATGATTTTTAGAAGTTATCATAGTTATTAATAACATAAAAATCATCAATATTCCCATTGCTAAAATGTAAATATCTTTATCTATATCTATGCCAATTAAAAATGTAAATAATAAATATAACCCAAATATTATCATCGCAGATAAAAATAATATACCTATTACATCTCTTATTCTGACTTCTTTTCTGATAATCACTAGATTTCTCCTTTTAATCTATAAATTTCCTAAATTTTCTAATATTATTATATCATAATGTATACAATAATTTGCACACATTAATATTATAAGTTAGTGTAAGTCCTTTTTATTTTATTAAATTTTTATAATACATAAATTTCACATAAAAATAAAGGAGTACATTAAGTAGCTCCTTTATTTTTATCTATCTTTTATTATTTATTTAATTTTTTAATATATTGACAATTCACTTCAACGTGATTTAAAAAAAATCAACAATCTCTCATAAAGTGGATGAGATTCTTTACCATATTTAAATTCTAAACCTTCACCAATTTCCTTAACTGTTTTTTTACCATCAATCTGTAAAAATACACAACTACCATATTTATCTAGTGTAGTTTTTTTATACATAGGAATTTTAAATTTCAATTTTCTGAAAAAATTTTGTATTCTATGGTCTTGTTTTTCAAGTATAGTCACTAATCCGTCTTTGTCTACTTCACACTCAATGCTATCAGATATTTTAAATACCATATCTAAAATTTCATTATTATTCATTTTGCTTTACCTTAGATAAAATAATAGGTAATATTGAAAGTATACATAAAACTACTAATAAAGCTATTGCCATTCCATTTCCTGCTGCAAATCCACTAGGAGAACCTACTTTTACAATTCCTGTTACTTGTAAGATTATACCTATTAATCCTATTATAGAACCACCAGCAACAAGACCTGAAGATAAACTTATACCATTTGAAACTTTAACTTCTTTTTCTTTATCAGACTTAGCCATTCTCTCAACAAGTACACGGATTAATGCTCCAACTAATATTATTGAAGTTGTTGCAATCGGTAAATAAAAACCTATAGCAACAGTCATAATAGGTAATCCTAGTAAATATAAAACAATTGCCATAAATACACCAACAATAATCATAACCCAAGGTAATTTACCTGACATAATACCAGAAGTTAATGTTGACATTAAGTTTGCTTGTGGTAATGCAAATTGAGCACCATCACCAGTAACTTTAAGTTGTTCAGCAAGTAATAATATAGTACCTACAACAACTATTACACCTACAATACCAGCAATTGTAAAGTAACGTTGCATTTCATTTTTACTACCGCCTATAATATAAGTTACCTTTTGTGACTGACTGTAACCACCAGCCATAGCAATTGCTACAACTATAAATGTACCAAATAAAAGAAGTGATTTATTATCTACTTCACTAGTCCATCCCATTGAAACAAATATTAATGTTACTATAACTAAAGATGCAATTGTCATACCAGATACTGGAAGGTTTGATGTTCCTATTGTTCCTGTTAGACGTCCTGCTACTATAACAAATAATAAAGATAATAAAAGAGATATAATAGCTCCAATAATTGCCATTGTAATATTGCCAGAAATTAAAAATGCTGCTGCAAATCCAATTACTACGCCACCTAATAAAATTAACATCTCAATAGATGAACCATTATTTCCAGAACTTGATTTTGCTTTAAGAGTCTCTTTAACAGAAGCTATAATAGTTGGTATAAGTTTAACAGCACCTATAATACCTCCACAAAGCATCATACCTGCACCTATATATTTTACATAGTTACCAGCAATTGCTCCAACTTCCATTTGATTCATGCTCATTGAAGGATCATTCCAAACTTTAGCTCCTTCACCAGCAAGGTCAGTAAAGTAACCTATTAAAGGTGTAATACCAAAACTTGATAATATAGAACCTGCAAACATCGTTAAAGCTACTTCAAGCCCTACTATAAATCCAATACCTAAAAGAAGAGGATTTACTTCAACTTCAAATTTCCATTTGTAGAATTTACTTCCTACAAAACTAATTACGTTGTTTGCTACATTAAAAAATGATCCTGTTAATAAAGTAAGGGCTCCACCAATACCAAATCCCATTCCCATATATTTTATAGCATCTCCACCAGTATCTGAAGCAACAAGTGTCTCAGAAATAGCCATAGATTCTGGGTACATAAGTTTACCATGTTCTTCAATGATTAAGTAGTTGTGAACAAGCGATGCACATCCAATACCAAATAAAACTCCACCAATTCCTACTGCTATGCCTTCTAAGAAAGAAATTTGACTACCAATTAAAATAACAGCAGGTAATACAAATATAATACCACTGGCAACTGATTCTCCACCACTTGACATACCTTGAATTAGGTTTTTACCAAGAATACCTTTCTTACGAGCAAATACTCCAACAAAGGCTGAACCTATTATAGCACCAGGAATTCCTGCTGCAACTGTAAGACCTGCTTTCATACCAGAATAAGCTGTAGAAGCAGCAAAAACAGCAGCTAAAATAATTCCTATAATTAATACTACAATATTTCCACCTGTTTTTGATTTGTCTGTTACGTATGGAATATAATCTTTTCCATGTACTCCTCCATACGCATCTTTGGATAATTTTTTACTCATTAAAATACCTCCCTTCTTCATTTACTAAAACATATTCAAAAAAATCAGAAAATATATCCATAATAAAATAAAATTAATATAGTAATTAATAAATATATAATAAAAAATTCGCTTCATTCATATCGCCAACGACTCTGTCCGTTGCTTAAAAGTCTTTTTTACTTACTATTAGTGCATTGATATTACTTAATTTGATGAGTTATACACAATTTTTGATGTATTATAGTTTCCTAGCACGTAAAAAATGCAATAAGCTAGTTTAATTAAACTAACTTATTGCATTTTTATTATTTTCTAATTATCTTCATCAAGCATTTTTTTTAAATCATTTATATCATCTTTTGAAAGCTTTTTTTCTTTTATAAAGCTAGATAACATCATATTAACTGATCCATTGTATAATTTTTTTAAAAATGATTCATTTGCATAAGTTTTATATTCTTCTTCACTTATATTTGCTGAATATATGTATGATTTTTTATTGGATTTATCTACATTTATAGCTTCTTTTGATACTAATCTAGTTATTAATGTTTGGATTGTTTTTGGTTTCCAGTCTGTACTTGTAGTTAGTAATTCAACAATTTGAGAACTACTACAATTTCCATTTTTCCAAAGCGTCTTCATTACTTCTAATTCTGCATCTGTTATTTGATTCAAATTTCTCATCTCCTTTTAAGATTACATTTGTAAGCTTATCTCAATATTACAACTGTAATCTTAGTTTGTCAACAAAAATTCGCTTCATTCATGCCGCCAACGACCTAAAAATCAGGTCCGTTGCTTAAGTTTAGATGAATAGTCCCTTATTATAAATTATAACTTTCTATAAAACTTTTCTTTGCATTAACTACATGTTTTCTAGCTTCTTCCTCTGCTAAAATTTCATCCCCCTCTGATATAGCTTCTACAATATTTTTATGTTCTTCTAATGCAGCTTTTCTTCTTTCTATATTATTTAAACTTATTTTTCTTAAGCTTTTTAAATATTCATATATATGTTCTAATTTTTCAATTAATCTTTTATTTTTACTTGCATGAAGAATTATTGTATTAAATTCTCCATGTGCTTTTATATAGTCTGGATAATCTATATCGCATATATTTTCTTCCATAGTATTTAATATTTCTTTTAATCTTCTTATTTCTACCCTAGATATATTTAAACATGCAAGCCTAACTGCTAGTCCCTCTAAGACTTCTCTTAAATCATATATTTCTATAGCATCTTCTATTGATATACCTTTTACTAACGTCCCTTTCCTTGGCATATTGATAGCTAGCCCCTCTATTTCTAACTGTCTAAGTGCCTCTCTAACTGGAGTCCTACTAACCCCCATGCTTGACGCGATTATATTTTCTACTAATCTGTCACCTGGTTTTAATTTATTTTCAAAAATAGCACTTCTAAGTTCATATAGTACTATTTCTCTCATTGGTCTTAAGTCCGAACTTTCTATCTTATTAAACATTATTTCCACCTCAATTACTACTTTTTTACAGCTATCCTTAAATTATACCTTAACCTTTTTATATTTATCAATAATAAAAATTCGTTTATAATATATTAACTATACAAAATTTAATTCAATCAACTTTTTTATAAATATATAAAATATAATTTTCCTACATAAAAAAATATGCACTTAATGGATATCGGCCATCTAAGTGCATATTTTTAATATTTCATATTAATTAAGCAAAAAACTTAAGCAATATACCTGCAACTACTGCAGACCCTATAACTCCCGCTATGTTTGGTCCCATTGCATGCATAAGTAAGAAATTTGAAGGATTTTCTTCTTGTCCAACTTTTTGTACAACTCTCGCTGCCATTGGTACCGCAGAAACTCCTGCTGCACCTATCATTGGATTTATTTTTCCTTTAGTTAATTTACACATTAATTTACCAAATAATACTCCAGATGCTGTACCTACAGAGAATGCTATAAGTCCCATTGCTATTATACCTAATGTTTGTGTTGATAATAAAGTTTCAGCATTAGCAGTTGCTCCAACTGTTAATCCTAGGAATATAGTAACTATATACATTAATGAATTTTGTGCAGTTTCTACTAATTTTGGTACTGCTCCTGATTCCTTTAATAAATTACCAAACATAAGCATACCTACAAGAGGCGCTGCTGTTGGTAATAGTCCTATAACTATTATCATAGCAACCACAGGGAATACTATTTTTTCTGTTTTTGAAACCGGTCTTAACTGTTCCATTTTTATATTACGTTCTTCTTTAGTTGTTAATGCTTTTATTATTGGCGGTTGTATAACTGGAACTAAAGCCATGTATGAGTAAGCAGCTAATGCTATTGTCCCTAATAAATGCGGTGCTAATTGTCCTGTTAACTGTATAGCTGTCGGTCCATCTGCTCCCCCTATTATACCTATCGATGCTGCTTCCGTACCGCTAAATCCTAATAATATTGCTCCTAAAAATGCAAAGAATATTCCAAACTGTGCTGCTGCTCCTAATAACATTGTCTTAGGATTTGCTATCATTGGTCCAAAGTCCGTACCTGCACCTATACATAAAAATATAATTGGCGGGTATATACCAAGCTTAACCCCTTGATATAGATAATAGAATAATCCTCCAGTTTCTGAATCTGTTGCTGCTTGCATTAAGTTTACTCCTGGCATATTAGCAAGTAACATACCTACTGATATTGGTATTAATAAATATGGTTCGTATCCTTTTTTTATAGCTAAGTATAAGAATATACAAGCTATTGCTATTACTATAGCACTCTTTGGTGTCAGCATCGCAAATCCTGACTCTGCAAAGAAGCTAGTTATCATTTCTCCCATGTTAAATTCCTCCTTAAGACTGTTACTATGCTATTACTAATAAGCTATCACCAAGATTTACATTTTGACCTTTGTCAACGCTTACTGATGCAACTGTTCCATCTACTGGAGCAACTATTTCATTTTCCATTTTCATAGCTTCAAGCACTGCTAATACTTGACCAGCTTTAACAGCTTGTCCTTCTTTTACTAATACATTTAGTATTGTTCCTGGCATTGGAGCAGTTACACTTTCTCCACTTCCACTAGCAACTGGTTTTTGTTGTGGTGCAGTTGGTTGTACAGTTTGCTTTGGAGTAGTTCCAGGCTTAACTTCCTCTATTTCAACTTCGTATACTTTCCCATTTAATGTTATATGATATGTTTTCGCGCTCATTTCTTTATCCCTCTCTTATTTAACTCTTTTTATATTTTTTATATGAAGATTTGGATTTATTTTTCCATTTCCAGCCATTATAGATGCTGCTAATGCTACTACTAATCTTTCCTCTTCATCATCTTCTACTACTGTTTGTGCTACTTCTTTCTTAACATCAACCTTAGGTTTTTCTTTAAATATATTCTTGAAAGAACCTAATATAAGTGAAATTACTAGTAACGTTAAGAATACTATTGTCATACTCGATACCGTTATTGATAAGGCATCTATCATTGTTAATTCATTTCCCATAATATTATCACCTATTCTCTACATAGTTACTGTTATATACTGAATACCAGTTTCATTAGTATCAGTTTCTTCTTTAGTATTTTTATTATATTTTTGCTCTAAGAACTTTGGAGCTACTTGCGGGAATAATGCATATGCTAGTACGTCCTCATCACATTTAGCTAATTCTCCAACTTCTTTTTTCATAGCTTCAAATTCTGGTTCTAATAAGTCTGCTGGTCTAACTGTTATTATTTCTTCATCCCCAATTATCTTTTTCTGAATTTCAGGGTCTATCTTAGCTGGTGCTTTTCCGTACTGCCCCCTTACATAATCCTTTATTTCCTTAGGAACTAATTTATATCTCTCTCCCGTTAAAACATTGAATAATGCTTGAGTACCTACCATTTGACTCATAGGAGTAACAAGTGGTGGATATCCTAAATCTTTTCTTACTCTTGGAACTTCGTTTAATACCTCTTCATATTTATCAGCTGCTCCTTGTTGTTGCATTTGAGATAATAAATTCGATAACATTCCCCCTGGAACCTGATATTTTAATGTTTGTGGATCAGTTAATAATACCTTTGGATTTAATATTCCTTCGCTCATATACTTATCTCTTATTGGCTTAAAGTACTCTGCAACTTTTAAAAGTGCATCCATATCTAATCCTGGATTTCTATCCATTTCAGCAAAAGTTACTGCTAATGATTCTGTTGGAGGTTGAGATGTTCCTCCACTAAATGGAGATATAGCTGTATCTATTATATCTACTCCGGCTTCAACAGCTTTCATATATATCATGTCAGCTATTCCACTTGTACAGTGAGTGTGAAGTTCTATTGGTAATTTAGTAACGTTTTTCATACGCTTAACTAAGTCATAAGCATTGTATGGTGTTAAAACTCCTGCCATATCTTTTATACAAATTGAATCTGCACCCATATTTTCCATTGTCTTAACTAAATCTAAGTAATACTCTGTAGTATGTATTGGGCTTGTTGTATAAGATATTGCACATTGACAATGTCCGTTATATTTTTTTATAGCTTTCATTGATGCTTCTATATTTCTTACATCATTTAATGCATCAAATACTCTTATTATATCTATACCATTTTTTATAGATAATTCTATGAATCTATCAACAGTATCATCAGCATAGTTTCTATATCCAAGTAAATTTTGACCTCTTAAAAGCATTTGTAACTTTGTATTTTTTACATGCTTTCTTATAAGTCTTAATCTTTCCCATGGATCTTCATTTAAAAAACGTATGCATGAGTCAAATGTAGCTCCTCCCCAAACTTCCATAGAATAATATCCTACCTTATCCATAGTTTCTAAGATTGGTATAATTTCATCTGTTTTTAACCTAGTTGCTATTAAGGATTGATGTCCATCTCTTAGAGCAGTTTCAGTTATTTTTAACTTACTCACCTAAATATCACTCTCCTATAAAACTTATTTGAAACAAAAATTTGCTATTTTAATAAATTTAATAAAATGTTTTCTTCCTTTATAAAAAGCAATCTTTTTTGTTATTTACATTTACTTTCTTCTACAAATTTATTATATAACTTAACTTTTTGTATACCAAGTCTTTTTAGTGTTCTTTAAGTGTTTTATGTGTTTTTTTGTATCAAATTGTATACTTTTTCAATATTTTGTATACGATTTCAGTAAAAAATATTGGTTTTTTTGTCGTTTTAAGTTAAAATATATTTAATAATAAGTATTTGAAAGGAATATAATATATGTATAATTGGATGGATGAATTTGTAAATAATACAGACTTATCTCAAAATAAACCTATTCGAGAGGTTGTGTATGAAAGCTTAAGAAGTACATTAATTAGTGGAAAAGTTCCTATAGGCGAAAGAATTGTAGAAAAAGAATATGCTCAACGATTAAATATAAGTAGAACTCCAGTTAGAGAAGCGTTAAAACAACTAGAACTCGAAGACCTTGTAGAGTATATACCAAGAATTGGAGTTGTAGCAAAGCAAATTACAAAAGATGATGTTATTGAAATATATAGAATTAGAGAATCCCTTGAATTATTAGTTATTTTTGAAGCTATGGAAAACATTTGCTCACATGAGATAGAAGAAATTTCTGCTCTTTTAGATTTTACTGAAAACTTAAATCAAGAGGGTAAGATAGATGAAGTTATTGACTTATTTAGAGAATTCAACTCACTTATATATAAGTCTTCCAAGATGAGAAGATTACCTATTATGATTTCTAATTTAAATAGCTATTTGCAAAGATTTAGAAACATATCTATACTAGATGATGAAAGAAGAGAAAAGGCTTTGATTGAACATAGACAAATATTAAATGCAATTGTATCTAAAGATAAAGCCTTAGCTGAAGAAATTATAAAATCTCATTTAGGCATTTCTTTAAATGTTGTGTTAAAAGAAATAAATTAAAATATTTTGAACTTAGCAATTATAAATTATATATAAAAAAGTGTGTACATAATATACACACTTTTTTATATATCCATATATTTACTTTTTATATCTAGCAAAAATATACTTATTGCAAGTAAATCTGCACATCCTCCTGGACTTATATTTTCTTTAATATAGTCTTTTTCCATTTTTTCAATTTGTTTTTTGCCATAGATAGTATTCACTCCACCTATCCTTAATAATTCTTTTGCATCAGATTGAACTTTTCTTAAAGTATTTATATCATGTCTATAAACAATTGTGCTATCCTCAACTAAAGACATAAGAGAAATTAGTATTTGAATGTATAGCTCATTTTCTGTTAAATCACTATTTTCATACTTACTTACTATTTCGTCAAAAACTACCGATAACCCATCTTTTATTTGACCTCTTATACCTGTAAATCCATGCTCTATATATAATTTTTCTCCATGAGTTAACTTATCTTTTAAATGTAAATTTTTAAAATCATCTAATATATCTTGTGTCATATCTTTAATTATATCTTTTATATTATAAAATCCTTTATTATCATAAATTGATTTCATAGTGGCACTTATACAAGTACCCATTAAAAATATCATGCCTTTATGAGTATTTACGTTATTTGTAGCCTCAAACATTTTTTCTTCACATATGACACCTATATTTCTGATTACATTAAATATGCATTGTGACTTATTATAAGTGTAAGAAACTTTAGCCATCTCTTTTAAGTACGGTGCTATTGCCATAGAACTATTTAAAAATGTGTAATAGTTCATATCTTTATGAGATCCATTACTTATTGGAGATACTAATCCAAACGATGGAAATGTAGATACTTCACTTATCATTGCTTTAAGTGCAATTTGAGATATATCATATGATATATTATCTATCTTCTTTTCTTCTTCTTTGTATTTTATATATATATCTTCAAAATATTTTTTAATTTCATCAATAGTATGTGTTTGTGCTCTTGAACATATTTTTGCATCTAATTCACATATAAAACATTTTCTAGGAGATTTATTTAAATCTGAACGAGATATACCTACTGTTTTATTATCTTTATAAGAATATACATCTATATCTACACAACGTCCTAAAATATGTTTTTCTTCTATATCTATCATAAGTTTTTTTATACTTATAACATCTTTATTAAATAAAAGATGATATACTAAGCCTTCTTTATTTTTATATTTATCATTATAAACTATATTACCTTTATGATAAGTCATTATATCATTGTGTATTATATTTACTATATCATCTGTAATATAGTTTGATTTTTCAAGTCCAGGGTAATTAATTCTTATTGTTACTAAAGTTTTATTCTTATTATTTTTTATTAATTCTTCTTGATGAAACACTCTTTTTTCTCTATCCATCAGAAATTCTTGTATTAAATCCATATTCATAATTGGCTTAGTAAAAATTCGCTTCGCTCATATCGCCGACACAGTCGCTTAAAATTTCGCTTCACTTAAAATTTGTGCCTTAAAGCTTATTTATTACTACTTCACCTTCCTCACTAAGTAAAAAGTCCATTGTACTTTTAGGTACTAACTTTTCTACGTCTTTTATATTATTTTCTTTTAATAAACTTCTTACTCTTGATGCACTTATGGCATCTTCTAGTACTTCTTTTCTTTCAATAATTTCAACTTCTACATTGTATTTAGGTAATACTTCTTTCATAGTATTGTTGTATATATTAGTTACCTCACAGTGTGGCTCACTACCAACGTATCTTTTATTAATATTAAACTTAGGTGCAAAGTATTTTCCAAATATATTACAGTCTAACTTCGTATATTCTTTAAGACTATTATCATTTTTCTTTAAGAAGTAATTTGGAAATGTTGCAGACGATATTATATATTGTCCAGCTGGTACTATTAATACATTTTTTAAATCTTTAATACCTTCTTTAATCAATTTATATCTTACGTTAAATGGAAATACCGATTTATCTTCTTCTACAACAAAAACTATTACGTTTTTATTTTCTTTACTTGCTCTTTCTATTAAATATCTATGCCCTAAAGTAAATGGGTTACAGTTCATTACTATAGATGCATAACTTTCATTTTCGTTTATTTTATATTCTAATTTTAAATTATCTAAGCTTTTATTTATATTCTTATTTCCACTTTCAAGTAAACTTACTTTATCAGTTGTAAATATATTTTTATATCCCAGCATCTCAAATATGTTTTGACTTTCTGGCTTTGTAAATATAAAGCTATGGTATTTATTTTCTAAAAATAATTTTTCTGTTACTTTTGATATTAAATTATTTGAAAGCCCTAGACCTTGATAATTTTCATCAACTGCAAAACATTTAAGTATATTATCTTTTTTAGAACATGTAGCAATAATTTCACCTTTATCTTTTATTACTACACTATAATCTACATCTTCATATTTTAATTCAAATTTTTCTAAAAAATCTTTAACTTCATTTATTTCATGTTTTGATTTTAAATTTACACTCTCTACATTATAATACATATTTAATCACCTTCTTAAACGCCAAAGAAATTATTAGCGAATGTAAATACTATTATACCTAAAAAAATTATAATAGCCATTAGTATTCCATCAGGTAAGCTTGCTATTACATACTTTTTCTTAGTGTATTCTTCTGCTTCTTTAAATAACCCTTCTTCTCTTGCTTCTTTTAAAAGTTCTTTATTAGTTTTTTTACTCATACTAACACCTCATTTTATTAATTAGTGATTAAATAAAATCCTTATTTAACATGTTATTAGAAAAAGGTATTGCATAACTACAATACCTTTTTAATAATATATAGTTTGAATATTCCAATATTTCTTAATAAATTATTTTTTATCTGAATATTCCAAACACTACACTCGCTATTATAAGCATTAATCCTCCACCTAAACGAGAAGATATTTGTGCAAATGATATTAGTTCCATTCTCTTTGCTGCTCCAAGAACTGCTAAGTCTCCTGAACCACCTCTATTTGCCATACAAAGTCCTGCTGTTATTGCAGTTTCTATTGGATAGAATCCAACTAACCAACCAACAAGGCCTGAACCTAATATAGCACCAATTACTATAAATGCTGCTATAACAACGTTTGCAATTGTTAAAGCTGCTATTAATTCTCCTAAATCAGTTAATGCTATACCAACACCAACCATTATTACTAATAAGAATTGCTTCGCGAAGAATCCTTGTAATTTTTTAGCACCTTCTCTTAACTCAGCTGGTATTACACCAAGTACGTTAGCTGCTGCAACTAATAAAACCATCCATGCAAATCTATGTATATCTATTTTTAATACTGATCCAAATAATGTAAATTCTGGTATTTGAACTGCTTTAGATAATATGTTCCCTAATACGTAGAATGTACAAGATAATATTAATCCTACTGCCATATCTCTAGCTGTTACTTTTATTTCTTGAGTATCTTCTAATTTTGATAAATCTTCAGCATTTCTTATTAATTCACCATTTCCGTTGAACTTAGAACCAACTTTAGTTGTTCCTAATTTATTAAGTACACCTGCTGCTATTATAGCTATTATGTTAGCTATTGTAAGTATTGATAATCCAAATGATAGCCATTGTGCTGGGTCCTTTCCTGTAGCATTTGCATAAATATCTGCCATAGGTATTGCACCTGCTCCAGTTCCTCCACCCATTATAGGTAATACGTATCTAGTTGCTATATCTGCTGGTGAAACTCCAAATAATAATCCTCCAGCTATTCCTAAACCTATTGCTCCTGCTACCCCTGCAAGTATTGCTGGTAAGTATCCTGCAAAAGCTTTTAATAATAATTTTCTGTTAACTGATAATATTGAACCTGTTATAAGTACTGCTATAAATAAATCTAAGAAGTCAGTTGTATCCATAAATATTTTTACAGTTTCAACTGCTGCATCAGGTATTAGACCTTTATAAACTAAAAATGCAGATCCTAAGAATGCAAGTATTGAACCTCCACCTATATAAGTATTCCATACAGGTATTCTATCCCCTATGTATCCAAATGTTATACCTAGTGTATAAAGTAGCGCAAATGCTCCTATTGTATTGCTTGGTAGATAATTATTCATTGTTGCTATAAATACTATTCCTGCTACTGCTGCAAATATGTACCAAGGCATTCCAAAGAATTTCAATGTTTCCTTTTTAACTGTGTTATTAGCATTGATCACTGCCATCGTTTTCTCCTCCGATATTATCTTCTATTATAATATAATTTCTATATCACACCATGAATTTTTTAATATTCATGGTGTTAATATCTTAAATAATTTTTATTAAACATTTACTAGGATTTATTTTACTTTTTTTATAACATCTATTATGCTTCCATCTCTGTACTCTACTACAGCTACTACATCATCACTAAACTCTATTTCTTTTGGTGTTCCAACTAATCTTGTAGCTATTTCTCTTAATTTTTCCATAGTTACAAGTTGGATTCCAGCTTCTTTGAACTTAGCCATTAAATCTTGTCTTCTTGGGTTAACTACTACACCATAATCTGTTACAACTACATCAACTGTACTTCCTGGAGTAACAACAGTAGTAACTTTATCTATTATTGTAGATAATCTACCTCTTGTAAGAGGTGCTACAAGTATTGATACTTTAGCCATTGCAGATGTATCACTGTGTCCACCTGATGCAGCTCTTATAACTCCATCACTTCCTGCTATAACGTTAACGTTAAAATCTGTATCTATTTCAAGAGCACTTAGTATAACAAAGTCTAACTTATCTACTGCTGCTGATTTATTTCCTATAGATGCATAGAAATCTGCACTTACTTCAACGTGCTTTTCATTTTTACCAACAGATTCAGCTGCAGTTAAATCGAAACTTTGAGTATCAAATAATGTATCAACTAGACCTTCTTCTAATAAATCAACCATAGGCCCTGTTATTCCACCTAAAGCATAGCTTAATTTTATATTTCTTTTTAAAAGTTCTTCTTTAACAAATCTAGTAACAGCAAGCGATGCTCCACCAGAACCTGTTTGCATAGAGAATCCATCAACGAATAACCCTGAAGCTTTCATTACATCTAAAACTCTCTTAGCCATTAATAATTCTTTAGGATTATTTGTAAATCTAGTAGCACCAGACATTATTCCTTTAGAGTCACCAACTTCATCAACTACTGCTACGTAGTCAACTTGAGTTTGAGGTATACTTTGTGGGAAGTTTGGATAAGGCACTATAGTATCAGTTACTACAACTGTCTTTTTAGCATGAGCCGCGTCCACCTTTGCATAACCCATAGATCCACATATAGATTTTCCTACAACACCGTTTGCATTACCCATACAGTCAGCTGAAGAAGCTGCTAAAAATGCAACGTCTATTTTAACATCACCTGAAGTTATAGCTCTAGCTCTTCCTCCGTGAGAACGTATAACTGCTGGATGTTCTCCTAATACACCTTCAGAAACTGCTTTAGCTAATTTTCCTCTAAGACCACTAGTTTCTATTCTGTTTACAACTCCGTTTTCAATGTGAGCAACTAAACCATCATGAGCACTAGTTAATGAACTTGCTGCTACTCTTAGGTTTTTAATCCCCATTTGAGCTAATATATCAACAACCATCATTAAAAGCTTATCACCAGCTCTAAAGTGATGGTGGAAAGATATTGTCATTCCGTCTTTTATTTCACATTTTTCTATAGCATCTCTTAAAGATCCAACTATCTTATCTCTTCTTACATGTTCTTTTAAGTTTTCACTATCAGACTTAACTATTCTATCTGATGGTTGGCTAGAGAAAGGAGCAACATAAGCTGATCTATTTTCATAACCTTTTATGTTATTTAATAATTCTTTACTAACTCTTTTAGTTTCCATTATTAATTGTCACCTCCAACTAAAACCCCTGCAGCTTTTGCAAGTTCTAGAACTCTCTGAGCTCTTTCTATGATTGGCTTATCAACCATTTTTCCATCTACTGTAAACACACCTAAGTTTTGTTCTAAAGCTTCTTTAGTTGCATCTACTATTTTTTGAGCTTTAGCTATTTCTTTTTCACTTGGTGTAAATACATCATGTATAAGCTCTACTTGTCTTGGGTGAATTAATGATTTACCACCGAATCCCATTCTCTTTATAAGATTAGCTTCTTTTAGGAAACCTTCATCGTTGTTTATATCAGAATAAACTGTATCTAACACTTCAAGTCCACAAGCTCTAGCTGCCATTGCTACCATTCCTCTAGCAACGTATAGCTCATCTCCTTCTGGTGTTCTTGTAGTTTTCATACTTGTTACGAAGTCTTCTCCGCTTATAGCCATACCTATTAATCTTTTTGTAGGTGATTTAGCTATATTAAATGAGTTCATAACTCCAAGTGCAGTTTCGATTGCTACCATTATTTTAGTAGAGCCAACTTCTCTACCACACTCTTTTTCTATCTTTTCAATATAAGCATCAACAGCCATAACATCTTCCACTGACTCAGTCATAGGTATTCTTATTACCTCTACTCCACCAGTTACTACAGCTTCTATATCATCCTTCCAAAATTCTGTAGCAAGTCCATTTATACGAACTACAGTTTCTATATTTAGTTCTTTATAATAATCACTTAATTTTTTTAACATATTATGTACTAAAAATCTTGCAGAGTCTTTCTCTGTTATTGCTATTGCATCCTCTAAGTCAAACATTACTGAGTCTGGCTTGTATATATGAACATCTCTTATTATTCCTGGGTTGTTACCTGGAACAAATAGCATTGAACGTCTTAGTTTCATTGTGTTCTCTCCTTATATCCATTTATATTCACTACATTGTGCTGAACGATAGACAGCAGTTTGAACCCTACTTTGTATAACTGGGTCTATTGCTCCTTTATCATTTGCAAATACTTTTGCGTCTGTAACATTAAGCGCTTTTAACGTTTCTGCGATAACGTTTTCAATTTGTTCGCCAAACTGAGCCATCACAGTACTTTCTAGCTCTATAGATATTCCATTATCACTTGGCTCTAATATTATTTGAATATCACTTGATTCTAATGTTCCAGCACTAGCAACTACCTTTAATTCCATAGCTAGTATTCCTCCTGTAATCTTTATTAAGTATACATCCGTATACCTGTATACAATCTTAATTCATTGTATACCATTTTTCTGATTTAATTATATAAGATGTATTTTTCTAATTCAATATAATTTTGATGATATATAAAGTGCAACTTACAAAAATGTTGATATTTCAACATTTTTCTTAATGTTCTTTTGGTGTTTTTCTCATAAGTTTCTGTCTTATTATATAAAGCATAGGTTTATTTTTCCCCATTAAAATAAAGCTAGACATGCTTTTTAATTAAGCAGTACCTAGCTTTTTAATAACTTACTTATATTTTTAAAATATAAAGTCACTATCTTCTAATTCTTCATAAACACCTTTTTGATATCCATTACCTTTAGTTGAGAAAAAGTCATGAGTTTTTGTCTCTGTACTTAATCCATTTAACACGATTGGATTAATCGGTTTTACTTCATAATATTTAGGAAAATCTAGATTTTCAAGTGCTTGATTCGCATTATATTTTAAAAAGTTTATTACCTCGTCAGAAAGTTTTGTACCTTTATAGATTAATCTCGTATAGTTTTCTTCATTTTCCATAAGTTCATGAAGTATTTTATACATTTCTTTAGTTACTTCTTCTTGTTCATAAACATCTAATGAATTATATATTTCTTGTGCAAGTAATCCTATATATTTTCCATGTAACGATTCATCTCTTAGTATTAAAGATATAATCTCTCCACTAGCTACCATCTTTCCTTGACCTGCTAGATATAGAGGATAGAAAAATCCACTATAAAATAAGAAACTTTCTAAAAACACACTTGTCACCATTGATAAATATAAACTTTTTTTATCAGTTGTATTTTCATATTGTCTTAAAACTATTTCTGCTTTATTTTGTAAAGTAGGTTCGGTTTCTATCCATTCAAATAACTCATCTATTTCGGCATTTGAAAGTAGTGTTGTAAATATAGAAGAATAACTCTTTGCATGAATTTCTTCCATTGTTCCCATAAATGATAGTACTGCTTTTCTTTGCAAATCTTCTGTTAAACTCATCATTGATGGTATACCATTATTACCTTGCTTTGTATCTAATAATGTTAATCCACCTAATACTTTTTTATATAATTTTTTTTCATCTTCATTTAGATTTGACCATGATTTTAAATCCTTAGATATTGGTACTTCTTCAGGTAACCAAAATTGCTTAACATTTTGTTCCCAAAATAATTGTGTAAAATCATCTTCTTCTCTATTCCAGTTAACAGCTTTATGTATAAACGTCATATCTATCATCCTTTCTATACAGAACATGCCACGCATTCGTCAACAGATTCTCTTACCATTTTTGTTCTTGTGTAATAAAGGCTCTTTAAACCTTTTTTATAAGCATATATATAATATCTTGCAATATCTCTTGTTGTTTTATCATCAGTTACAAATAACGTAGTAGAAATTCCTTGGTCTACATGATTTTGTACAACTGATACCATATCTATTACCTTAAACATGTCCATTCTGTATGCAGATTGGTAATATAATAGATTTTCATTAGTTAAAAATGGCATTGGATATATTGTTGTAGAATCTCCATAAGTTCTAACCTCTATTTGTTCTGTTATTGGCATTATACTTGAAGTTGCATTTTGAACATAACTAATACTTTGAGTTGGTGCTATTGCCATTAAATATGCGTTATATACTCCTTTTTCTTTAACCTCATCTAATAACCTTTCCCAGTCTTTATTGTTTGGTATATAAATTCCTTCAAATAATTTTTGTACTTTATCAGTTTTAGGTAAATAATTTTCTTTATAGTATCTACTTAATACATCACTATCTTTTCCTTTTGCATACTCTGATTTTTCAAATCCATTAAAAGTTTCTTTCTTTTCAATAGCTAACTTCATAGATGTTTTTATAGCATAGTATCTAATAATTGCAAAGAAAGTATTTGCAAAATCTAATGCTTCACTTGACGTATATAATATATCTTCACTTATTAAATATCCATGTAAATTCATAGCTCCAAGACCTACTGCATGTGATGCATTATTTCCATTTTTTACTGTTGGAACTTCATCTATACTCGTTTTATCTGAAACTACTGTAAGGGCTCTTATTGCTGTATCTACTACATTTTCTATATCTTTATTTTTCATTACATTATAAATATTTAAAGAACCTAAATTACAACTTATATCTTGTCCCCAATTATTTTCACCTTTATATCCAACTATATCTGATGGAGTTTGATATTGGAAAATTTCGCAGCATAGGTTAGACATTTTAATTTTTCCTAAATCTTTTAGAACATGTTCTTTATTTGCACTATCAACAAACATTACATAAGGATATCCGCTTTCTTGTTGTGTTTGAGCAATTCTTGTTAATATTTTTCTTGGATTTATTTCTTTTTTTCTAATATCTTTATCATTAGCTAATTTTTCATACCACTCTTCCATATTAATATCATCAATGTTAACTCCGTATTTTTTAAATACAGTATGGGGATAAAATGCATATGCTACTTCATTTTTTTGGGCTAATTCCATAAATTTATCTGGGATAATAGCTCCAACAGATAGTGTTGCAAGTCTTATTTTTTCGTCAGCATTAATTTTTTTAGTATCCATTAAAAGCTCAAAATCTGGGTGTAATACATTTAAATATACTGCTCCTGCACCTTGTCTCGCTCCCATTTGATTAAAGTAACTAAATGATTGCTCTAACATTTTAGCTACACCAACAACTCCACCACTTGCTCCTTCAATTCCTTTTATGCTTTCTCCGCTTGCTCTAAGCCTACTTAAATTTAGCGCAACGCCTCCTCCAATTTTAGATAAGTGGTTTGCAGAAGCTACTGCGTAAGATATACCTTCACAACTATCTTCAATAGAAAGTAAGAAACAACTTACCATTTCTCCAGCTCTTGCTCTTCCTGCATTTAAAAATGTTGGCGTTGCAGGCTGAAATTCTTGTTTGATTAATTTATCTGAAATTTTCATAGCAAACTCGACATCCCCATCAGCTAATGCTAATGAGCAAATTAAAACTTTATCTTCATAGCTTTCTAAAATTTTATTTCCATCATTATCTTTTAAAGCATAATTTTCAAAAAACTTACTTGCGCTCATATAAGACTCAAATTTAAATTCTTGAGCTTTAATATTTTCATAAAGTTCTTTTATAAATGATTTATCATATTTTTCTATAACATCTTTTGAATAATAATTATTTTTAACTAAATAATCTATCTTTTCTTCAATACTATCAAAATACTTCATTCTATATTTTATTGATTCATTAATATATGCATTAAGTGCTTCTTTATCTTTTTCTAATTGAAACTTACCATTATCATCTCTTATGATGACTTGGTTATTTAATTCTATCCACTTCATATTTATCATTCCTTTTACCATTTTTTTATGATTTTTTTGTTACATTATTCTCTTAATCATTGCAATTACTGACTTATTTCTCCTATTCAGTAAAATAAGTAATGTACACAATATGTAGTACTCATTTGTTTATTTTAAACTATATATAGTATTTTCTTCAATGTTTTTTGGGAATATTTTTCTTTAAAATTTTCACATATTGCGTTTAATCTATATATAAATGGGTAGTTAAAATAAATATTATATAAATTTTTTAAAGGATTATTTTAAATTAAGTCTAATATATATATAAAGTAAATATTTTTCTTCTTATGTCTTTAAGGAACACTATTTAGTGTTCTTTTGTTTTGTAATTATAAATATATTTACCCACGCTATAATATTAGACTTTTAAGATAAAAAAATAAAAGCGCCTCAATGCGCTTTTATTAATTATCTATATTTACTATTTTATTTATAAATTCATAATCTATATCACTCATGTTAGACATTATTATATCTGATGAACTTAAATCTTGATTACCTGAATCTTTATTAAAAAATCCTATACATTTCATATTAGCAGACTTCGCTGCAAGTACTCCATTTTTAGAATCTTCTATTACAATACATTCTTCACTATTTACACCTAATTCATCTGCAGCTTTTAAAAATATATCTGGAGATGGCTTTGATTTTTCAACACTTTCTCCACTAACTAATTTATCAAAATATTTATATATACCAGTACTTTTAGTTACATCTAGGATATCACATATTGGAGATGATGAAGCTAATCCTATTTTTATATTATTTTTCTTTAAATTTTTAATAGATTTTCTATATTTTCTATTAATTCATATCCATCTCTTTTTATAATAACATCTTTTAGAATCATCATATTCTCTATTAATTCATTTGTATCTATATTGATAGAATACTTTTGTTTTAGTAATTCCCATGTAAATTCATTAGTCATTCCTATATATTTTTCATATTCTTTATAATCTATATCGTGACCATTTTCATTTAATATCTCTTTTGTAACTTTATAGTAAACTGGCTCTGTATTAACTAATACTCCATCCATATCGAAAATAACGGCCTTTAACATATCTATGCCCCCTTTAATATTTAACTTCCAATTACTCCATATGTTATAACCCCTATAATATAATATTATATATATTCATCTTAGATTTTAAAGTGTATTTTTATATTTTATGTGAAATATAAAAAAGCATAGAAGAAATACCTTTTAGATATTTTTTCTATACTTTATAATACTACATTATCTACTAAATCCCTTTATTCTCCATAGCTTATTGATAAAATTTATCAGTAAATTATAGCATTAATATTTTATACTATTTTACTAAATCAAATATTAAAGTAACTATAAATAAATCACCTATTATTTCAATATCTAGATTTCCATCTTGAAGTTCTACAAATCCTTTAGCTATTGATAATCCTAATCCTGATCCTTCTGTATTTCTTGATAAATCCCCTCTTGTAAATCTTTCAGTTATTTCTTTTGGATTAAAATTAAGAGGATAGTTAGATATATTTTTCATGGTTATATTTACTTTATTATCTTTTGTAATCATGTCTATATATACTCTAGTACCTTCTAATGAATATTTTAAAATATTTGATATAAGATTTTCAAATACTCTCCAAAGCTTTATTCCATCAGCCATTATATAAACTTCTTCATCTGGTGTATTTATAATAAAGTCTAATTTTACTTTTTCTATTTCTTTTTCCATTTCTACTATACTTTGTGTAAGTAATTGGTTTATATCTGTTTTTTCTAAATTAATTTCTATATCATTACTACTAACTTTTGATGCTTCAAATAAGTCATCTATTAATACTTTAAGTTTTTGTGTTCTATTATCTAATACCTTTACGTAATCTTTTACATGTTCTGGCTTTATATCTTCTTTTTTCATTAAGCTTATATAGTTTATTATAGCTGTAAGTGGAGTTTTTAAATCGTGGCTTACATTTGTTATAAGCTCCGTTTTCATTCTTTCACTTTTTAATCTTTCTTCTACAGATTCATTTATAACTTCACCTAAACTATTTATATTTTCTACTAATTCATTGAACATATCATTTTCATTAACTTCTATTTTATGGTTAAAGTTACCACTCTTAAATTCATTTAATGAAGTTTGTATGTATGTGATGCTTCTCATTTTTTTAATTATTGTTGAAGCTAATAATAGGTTTCCTAATACAATACCTATAAACATTAGTATTATATTTTTATTATATGTGAACATATCTATAATAAACGACGGTATACTTCCACTACTCCTAATTCCATATATAGTATACAGTATGCTAAATAATAGTAGAATTTGTATTACTGTAAACAGTATTACAAATCTTATTATTACTATTTCATTTTGTGAAATGCGTTTGTTTTTATATAACCTTCTAAATATTTTACTTTTATTAATTAATTCATCTGTATTTTTTGTAGATATTACTGTATATATAAAATAGTATATATCTAAAAGCAAAATTGTATTAAATAATATATAAAAATCTTCATCCATAAACATATATGATAATATTAATAATATAATTCCTATTACAAATAGGCCCTCTAAGTTAAATATTTTACTACTTTTTAATTTAGAATATAGCTTATATTGTTTAATATCCTGTTCTATGTAATCTTCATTGTTTTTATAGTT
This sequence comes from Faecalimicrobium dakarense, assembly GCF_000499525.1. Taxonomy (GTDB): domain Bacteria; phylum Bacillota; class Clostridia; order Peptostreptococcales; family Peptostreptococcaceae; genus Faecalimicrobium; species Faecalimicrobium dakarense. The sequence goes on from NZ_HG529329.1 coordinate 98,642, forward strand.
TTTTCTCATCTTATTTCTATTATTTATATAAAGTAGAAAACTACTTAATAAAACTACTACTGCAATTATTCTAGACCCTAGAAAAATCATTGCTTCTCTATTACTTCTTATATTTTCTCTATATAATAAATTGACTCTATCCCCAGTTTTATCGTAATCACTTTCTTTTATTTTTTTTATACTTGGTATTCCTATATATGTAGTTACATCTTCTTTTCTACGATCTACTATATTTCCATAAGTATTTGTAATATAATCTATTTTTTTCCCATCTTCTATCTTTTTTAAAGTCTTATCTTTAAAATTAAGTTCTAAGATATAAGGAAAATCCTTAGTTACTTTATTAAACTCTTCTATAGTATTAATGCCATTATTAGAATAAGTTTTTTTACTATCATTATTCACTACAAATACTTGTGAACTTTTAAATTCTTCAATTCTAGTATTTGATTCTGCTCTACGTTTTAACATTTTTTCACTTGCATTATCCCCAACTACTGTATATACAGAATTTTCACCTATATCATATATCGCTCCTTCTAATTGGTAACTTCTATAAAAATCTTTATCTTCTCTATATGCATTTACATACCCTTGTATTGAATCTACGCTAAAAGTAATTACTGATATACAAAAACACATAATAACTACTAATATTTCTTTATTTATTTTAAATTTTATATCCAACACCCCACACCACCTTTATATATTTCGGCTCCTTTGAGTTTATCTCAGTCTTTTCTCTTATCCTTCTTATATGTACTGCAACTATTCTATCGCTATTGTATCCTGGTTCTTCCCATACATTTTCATATACCTGTCTTGAAGAAAATACCCTACCTTGATTTCTAAGTAATAGTTCTAGTATCTTATACTCAATAGGAGTAAGTTTTACTAATTCTCCATCTACTTTCACTTCTTTACTAATATTATTTATTTCAAGTTCTTTATATCTTAAAATATCATTACTTTCCTCAGCATAGTTTCCTAAACTTGTATATCTTCTTAAGTTAGACTTTACCCTTGCAACCAATTCAAGTGGATTAAATGGCTTTGTCACATAATCATCTGCTCCCATATTAAGACCTATAATCTTATCTGTGTCTTGTGTCTTTGCAGATACAAGTATTATTGGTATGTTTTTTTCTTCCCTTATTTTTAATGTTGTGCTTAACCCATCTAGCTTTGGCATCATTATATCCATAAGTATTAAGTGTATATTTTTATCCATCAATACTTCTAAAGCTTCAATTCCATCATAAGCCTTATAAACATTTAACCCTTCATTTCTTAAATGTATCTCCATAGAATTAACTATATCCCTATCATCATCAACTAATAATATATTCCCTCTAAACATATTTCATCACCTCACCTCACATTATAACATTTATATACATTTTTGAATAAATTAGCTAATCTATATATTATTATGAGATATAATTTTTAATATTTAGTTCCTAAATTATTAAGATTTTATTAAGATTTTAACTTCAATATAAAAATATAAATTTAACAAAAAAAAAGCTAAATATTTAGCTCTTTTGCTTAGATTTATATTTTAATATTACTTTATACGTTTTCATTAGAATCTAAAATATGTTCTGATACATTAGGAAGTCCTATTATAAATCTACTTCCTTTATTAAGTTCACTTTCAAGCCTAACGTATCCACCATGAAGCTCTACTACATGCTTAACAAGTGCAAGCCCTATACCACTACTACTTGCCTTTGTAGCTCCAGTTCCTTCTACTTGAGAAAACTTTTTGAATATAAACTCTTGATCTTCTTTTGATATACCAATACCTGTATCTTCTACAGTAATTTCAATACTGTTATTAATCTCTTTTATATAAATGTTAATTTTGCCACCTTCAGGAGTAAATTTAACAGCATTACCTAGTAAATTAACTATACATCTTTCTATTTCTATTTCATCACAATAAATAATCTGCTCTTCCATATCAGGATCAATTACAAGAGATAATCCTTTATCTTCTATAAACTTACTCATATTAAGTGCAGCTTCTTCTACTAGATACACTATCTCTGTATCGTTTTTATTGATTTTATATTGTCCTGTCTCTATTTTTGAGCTATCTATAATATCATTTATTATATTTAAAAGAGAATTACAATTCTTGCTTATAATATTCATGTATCTTTCAGATTTTTGATTAGTCATAGTTTTATCTTTATTAAATGTATTTATAAGCTGTACGGTTGACATTATAACATTTATCGGAGTTCTAAGCTCATGTGATAAATTAACAAAATAACTATTTTTAAACTTTTCTTTTTCTATTATCTCTTCACTTAATCGTTTATTTTCTTCTAATTGTTTATTTAGCTTTATAGTTTTTTGTTTAACTAGTTTATGTAATATTTTAACATAATTCAAAATAGAAAAATTATAACTAAAAGTACTATTAAATATATAAAGTAAGCTAATGGAGTCTTCCAAATCGGATTTTTTACTCTTATATTAATAGATGTTTCTTCTGTAAGATTGCCGTGTACATCTCTAGCTCTTACTTTAAATGTATATCTCCCTGGATATAATGACTTATAATTTATATAACTCTTAGAATCTGCATATATCCACTTAGAATCAATTCCTTCAAGCATATATTCATAAGTTACATTATTTATATTCCTATAATTTGGTAAAAAATAATTTATTGATAAATCGTCATAATTATGCTCTAAAATTATTTCATTACCATCATAATATATTTTATTTTCACCTTCATAAATATCATCAATAACAACCTTTTCTTTATTTTTTTCAGGATTTATAATTTCATTTGGATTAAAATATGCTAGTCCATCTGTACTGCCAAATATCATACTCCCATCACTAGTCTTTAAACTTGAATTTACGTTAAATTCTGTCCCTTCTAAACCATCCATATCTGTGAAGTTTATAAATTCATTAGTTTTTATACTATACTTATTTAATCCTTTATTGGTACTTATCCAAAGATTATTATTATCATCAATTAACATTGAATTTATAAAATTATTAGTTATACCATCTGCCGTAGTGTAAGATTTAAAAGTTTCACTTTCTATATTTAACTTACTTAAACCAATGTTAGTTCCTATCCATAAGTTTCCAAAACTATCATCAATTATACAATTAATGTTATTACTGATTATAGAGTTTTTATTATTAGTATCATGAAGGTAGGTTGAAATAACACCTTTTGTTTTGTGATACTTAACTAAACCAGTACCATTTCCTCCTAGCCAAAGAATATGTTTATCTTTATTATCAGGATATATATATGTTATAGCCCCTGGATTAATATTCGATTTTATTAATTCATCATTAAGCCAATTATGTTTTCCAGTTTTATTATCTCGATTATAGAATCTAGAGGTAGATGATAACCACGTTAGATTTCCATCATCATAAATATATGAGAATTCAGAAATATAATTATCAATAAGCGAATAATTAACGACTGAATAATTATCCATATTAAATCCTGCTACACCTTTATTAGTAATTACAATAATCTCACCTTTATCAGTTTTAAGTAAAGTTTTTATATTACTCCCCATTAATCCTGGTTTATTTTTAGAATCATTATATATTTCAGGGTCATAAGATAACTGCTTTACTAGTTTCATATTTTTATCCAATATATTTATACCGTTAAATTTAGTAGCTACCCATAGATATCCATTTTTATCTTCTACAATAGAAACAATATTATTCCCTGATAAAATGTTAGACGTATCAGCTGAATTTCCAATAAACTCAAATTGATTACTATTATTTAATATATTTACACCCTTGTCAGTACCAATCCATATAACCCCATTTCTATCTTCGTAAAAACATGTTACCGAATTACTGGTAAGAGAATTTTTTTATTTATATCTGAATACAATAATCTAGTACTATTATCAGCTTTAGAATATTTTATAATACCATCAGAACTAGAAATCCATATATTATCTTTACTATCACTCATAATTTCATAAATGTTATTAATTATTTTTTTTCATTTATGTTAAACCTTTCAAATTTATTCGTATCTTGTTTATAGTTTAAAACACCTTCCTTAGTTGTAAACCAAATATCCCCTAAATTATCTTTTTCTATGTTATAAATAAATAATCTATCTCCATTTATTTTATATTTTTTATCAATAATGCCTGACTCTATATCTAATACATTTAAACCCGATTTAGTTCCTATCCATAATTTATTGTGTTCATCTTCTTCTAAAGATGTTATTGATGAATGAGTCAATGAATTTACATCATCCTCACTAGAATAAAATTTATTAAGTTTAGAATCTTTAATATTTGCTTTTATTAAGCCCTGTTCCGTTCCAATCCACATAATATTATTATCACTGCTGTTATTTAATAATGATGTAACTTTATAATTATTTTGATATAAATTTTTTAAACCCATATCTTTAGCTCTTATAATAGTATCCGTTTCTCTAATTAAAATATCTAAACCAGCATCAGTTCCTATCCATATATTCCCATCCTCATCTTCAGCTAGGGCTGTTATATATGTTGAACTTAAAGAATTTTTACCATTCACATTAGAATTGTATTCCTTTATATTTTCGCCATTATATCTGTTAAGCCCATCGGATGTACCTATCCACATATATCCTCTACTATCTTGAAAAATCACTGTCACGTATTCACTAGAAAGACCTTCCTTTGAAGTTATACTTTCAAAAGTCTCCTTCTGTCTGGTATCAGCTACCACTTCTTTAAGCTCCACAGTGTTAAATATTATACATGCCAATAAAAGCCAAACTATTGTCTTTAATTTCATAAGATTATTACTCCATATGCTAAAATATTTTTTGTTTTAAATCTAAAAATGTCTATCATTTATGATTTTAGTAAAAATCTTTGTTTTTTACAATATATTTGTTAAATTTTACCAGTTTATATTTATGTAGTATAAAAATAACCTATATGACAAACTATTTTACATAGTATATCATATAGGTTATTTTTAATTATATTTTATTCTCCAGCTATAGATAAACCTTCAACTATTACTGAAGGTGAACCAACGCTACTCATAGGGAATGTTACATCACTTCCTACTTTAACTATATTTTTAAGTAAATCAAAGTAATTTCCAGCTACTGTTATTTGCTCAACAGGGAATGACTTTTTACCATTTTTTATATAAAATCCTTTAGCAGCTAATGAGAAATCTCCACTTACAGCATTTGCTCCAGAATGTAATCCTGCTAAATCAGTTATCATTAGACCCTCATTTATTTCTTTCATTAACTCATCTAAAGTCTTTTCACCTTTTTGTAGATATAAGTTACTTTCAGATACATCAACAGATGATGCGTATGAAGATTTAAATCCATTACCTGTAGTTTTTACTCCCGCCTTATTTGCAGTTTTTAAATTGTGTAGTAATGTAATTAGCTTTCCATTTGAAACTAATTCTTTAGTGAAAGTGGCTACACCTTCGTCATCGAAAGGAGCTGATGCTAACCCACCATCTAATAGAGGATCATCAACTATAGTAACTATTTTTGATGCTATCATTTCTCCTTCTTTATCTTTTAAAAGTGATAATCCCTTTTGAGCTGCATCTGCACTAAAAGTACCTGCAAAAGTCTCAAGAAGTTGAACCATAGCTTCATTGTATATTATAGTCTTGTAATTTCCAGACTCTATACTTTTTCCTCCTAGTTTAGATAAAGCTTCATCAACACCTTGTTTAGCAATCTTTGTAGGTATTACTTCATCTAAAGAGTTGGCTACTACATATCCTACCCCGTCATTTTTTCCATTTTCATCTTCAACTATAGCTACTACATATGATGTAAGTATATTACCTTTATTAGTAAGTTCTAATCCTTTAGTGTTGTATATTCCATAGTTTGATGATGAATATGATATTTTACAACCGTTTAAGTTTACAACTTTGTCAGAGTACTTTTTAGTTTCCTTTTCTAAATCAAGAACTAATTCTATCATTTTAGCTGGATCTATATTTTCAAGTTCTTTTGAGTATGTTTTAACATTACTATACTCTTTATCTCCTTCATATATAAACTGAACATCATTATTTTCAATTAAATTTGCACTACTCTTAGCATTATTTATTAACATATCTATAGCAGGTAAGTCTAATATCTCGGTGTATGAGTATCCCATTTTACCATTTATTTTTCCTCTAAATGATAACCCAAATGATTTAGATAAATTGTATTTTTCGACTTCTCCTTCATAAACACTTATACTTATACTTTCACCATCACTATAATAGATTTCACACTCTTTAAATCCTTCTTCAATTGCTTTTTTAAATAATAAATCTTTAAATTCTATAAAGTTCATATTAGTCCTCCTTTCTTCCACCAACTGTTATTTCTCTTACTCTTATCATAGGCTGACCTACATTTGTTGGTATACTTCCAGACGATGAGCCACACATTCCTTGAGCTTGAGCTAAGTTATTTCCAACCATATCTATATCCATAAGTACATCGCTACCTTTACCTATTAAGCTAGCTCCTCTTACTGGTTCTACTATCTCACCATTTTTAACTAGATAACCTTCAGATACTGCAAAGTTAAATTCTCCTGTTACTGGGTTTACAGAACCTCCACCCATTTTCTTTGCATATAATCCATTGTCTATTGATTTTATTATATCTTCTGGCTTATCTTCACCTTTTTCAATATACGTGTTTGTCATTCTTGAAGTTGGAGCAAATTTGTAACTTTGTCTACGAGAGCTTCCAGTTGACTCCATTTTCATTCTTCTTCCATTTAATTTATCTATCATATATGACTTAAGTATTCCATTTGCTATTAATACATTTCTCTTCGTTGGAGTTCCTTCATCATCTATATTTGCTGAACCCCAATGATTCTTAAGTGTCCCATCATCTATTGCAGTTACTTTAGTTGATGCAATTTGCTGCCCTAATTTATCTGCAAATACAGAGTTTCCTTTAGCAACAGCTGTGGCTTCAAGAGAATGACCACAAGCTTCATGGAATATTACTCCTCCAAATCCATTATCTATTGCTACTGTCATTTTTCCAGCTGGGCAATTTTTAGCATGTAGCATTGTATATGCCACTCTTGATGCTTCTTTTCCATAATACTCTGGATCTATATCTTCAAATATTTCAAATCCTTTGCACCCTCCAGGACCTTCAAATCCAGTTTGATTTTCATTTCCCTTTGATGCTACAGAACTTATACCAAGTCTTGTTCTTATTCTTCTATCTTCAACGTATAACCCCTCAGTATTTGCTATTAAAACTTTTTGGTCTTTATCTGTATAGCTTATACTTACTTGTGATATGTCACTACTATATTCTTTTGCATTTTTATATGCAGTTTTCATTATATTTATTTTATTTTGATAGTCTACACTACTTGGATATAATTTTATAGGGTTTATATCTGTCAATATTTTATTATTGTTTAGTACTACCATCTTTTCATCAGATGAACTACCTAATGCTAATGCTGCTTTATATGCAGTATCAAGCATTCCACTTAATGAATTATCATTTGTATAGGCATAAACACTTTTAAACCCTTTAAATATTCTTATTCCAATACCATAATTTCTTCCACCTAAAGCATTTTCTATTTTATTATCTATTAATCCTATCGAATTAGTAATTGTATCTTCTTCAAATATTTCTGCAAAATCTCCACCTGTAATTAGGCACTTTTCTAATACTTGTATAGCAACTTCTCGTAAAATCATAACTTTCCTCCAATCTATATTTAGATCTTTATTCCATTTTAGTATTAATTATATCTTTATTTCTATAATTATCCAATAAAATTTATATGTAATCATTATATATTTAGTATATGTATTTTATTTAATTGCAAGAAATTATAAAATTATATCACCTGAAATTAATATATATTTTTATATGGATTTCCAACATTAAATATATTTAATATATTTGAAATATCAGATATAAGATTATTTGCTTTTATTGATACACTAGCTATTAGAAAAATTAAAGCAATTATAGATACCAGTGTACTTATTTTTATTATTAAATTTCTTTTTTCAATATTTTCTTGTTGTTTTTTTGCTTTATTTATTTTATCTAGTTCTCTTTTTCTCTTTATCCTCTGTAAACTACGATTCATTTTTTTACCACCTTATAATTTTTCTTATAATAATTAATATCATTTTATCCTTAAGTTAAGCTTAACTTTGTGTTATTTTCATAAAAAAATACTATATTAAAAATTTTAATATAGCCTTTTTTATTAGGAGAACTGTGTTATTTATCTAAATTTTAACTTTATAGCTTGATAATAATTATTCATTATACATATTGTATGTTAATCTACTGTTTACTATCTTGTTAATTTATATTTTTTACTAGTTATAATTATTGAATTATTTCAAATAATATTAATAGCTTCTTTTTTAGTTGATCTTAATATTTAAAAAGGAGTCGTAAAATACGACTCCCCTTCCTATTGTAATTGTTTATTTTTAATTTACTATAACTTAATAAATTTAAATTTGTAGCTTTAGTATTTATCAATCTTTATCAGATTTACTTTTTGCATATTTTATTCTTAATATATTCAATAAATTTACAAACATAATATTTAAATTTATGCTTAGTTGTTGTATCTTTTATTCTTAATATACCCCACATACCTGATTCTAAATCCCATTTCAATATACCTGATCTATATAAATAATCTCCTGGGATTGTATTACTTTCTTTTGGCAACTCTATATCAAATACATTTCCTATACTCATAGCTCCTTGAGCAGATATAATTCGTGTAAATGGATCATCAGGTTGAGCCTTCCATTCAAAACCATGGAGTACAAAGCAAGTATTTCTAGGTTTGTCTGCTGGCATTATAAGCCTTATTATAATCTTTTCTCCAACGTTAGCCTCTAAAACAGGTGTTGATGGATCTCCATGTTCTTCAGAATCAAATACTTTTGATATTTCATGATTTTTTCTAATCTATTATAAAATCTTTCTGACTTATAATTAAATCCTTTTTCTCCTCTATCTTCAAAATCTACTGGCTCAATTTTTGGTGGTTCTTCTCCTTCTGGGTGTCCTCCTTCTCCTGGATGTTCAGCCTTTTCTTGAGCAGTTTGTATTAAGTCCCCATGTCTATCTATAAGTCTTATACCATTATGCATAAACAATACAAACTCTCTAAATTTCTCATTGTTCTCTTCAGATACAATTACTTGTTCTCTGTAATTAGCGTCATATCCATGTTCATAACTACTATCTACTCTAGATCCTTTAGGCTCTATTATTATCGCTCCAAATAATCCATGATATCTATGATTTCTAATATCTGTAAAAGACGATAATAAGCAAGTTCCATATTCTTTATCAGCATACCATAGATATGTTATACTTTCTCCAGGAGGAACTGTTTGTTCTATATCATTATATCCTATATTTAAACCACTATCTGTTACTGGATTAAATCTTAAAAATTGTGTGCTAAGTCCTACTCTCATGGACGGAGTAATTACTTTATCTACTGGTACACCTGGATAATTATAGTATGGTATTGGTTTTTCAAAGCAATTAGTTAAAGTTACTTTTATATATTCGCCTTCATTAGCTCTTAATATTAAAGGGGTTGGTTCTATCTCTCCATTTATTACCTTATCTTTATACTCATGCGGTACAAATAATAATCCATCAGGATCATGGTCTTCGTATTTATTATATACTAAGTCTTTTTGTATAGCTGCTATATGATACTCTCTAACTATTTCATTTGTAAGGTCAATTTCTTTAGCCTCGCAGTCACAAGGTTTTGAAGTACTAAGAGGTAATAATTTATCAGTTTCTTCTTTATATGCCCTTATTATTCCCCATAAGCCTAACCATAAGTCATCTTGTCCTCCAAAATAGTACATATAATCTCCAGGTAAATAATCATCAGTAATTTTTATATTAAAAGCTTCTGAAATTCCCATTGTCTGAGTTTGAACTAAAGTTGATTGATTGTCTGTAATCTCTTTTCTCCATTTCATTCCATTTATATTAAATGCATGTTGCTCTTCTTGAGCTCCTTGCAATAATCGTATTACAATTTCATCTCCTGGATATGTTTCAAGTAATGGCGTCGCTGGATCTCCATGAACATTAGAACTAAATACATAAGCTGGATCATCTTTATCTTTTAATCTTTCTCTTAACGGTTCGCACTTATAGTTTATTCCCATAACACCTGGGTCATCATGTGATCCTGAAAATGGAGGTGGATTTAATGGTTTTCTATGTTTATCAAATAATAGTGCAAAATCATGAACAAACAATCCAAATTCTCTAAACTCTCTTCCTGAAGGCGTTTTTATTACAGCTTTTGTTCCATATTTTATTTTTTTACCAGTTCTCGGGTCATGGTATGTTGATCCTTTTGGCTCTATTATAAGAGCAGCAAATAAACCATGTTGTTGATGTGAGTTTGGATTTAAGTGATCATGGAAGAAACATGCATTTAATTCTTCATCAGCATAATATCTTTCTACTATAGTTTCTCCATAAAATACTGAAGCTATATTATTATATCCATTTGCTCCACCATCTGAAGCTATAGCATCAAATTTAACTAAATGTATATGAAAGCTTACATTGTCAGTTAATGTGTCTAATTGAAATGCTGTTTTTGGTAATTTCTCTGGTAAATAATTTGTAAGTCTAACTTCTATACAATCACCTTTATTTGCCCTTATAACTAGTGGTTCTACATCAATATATCCTCTTTCTATACCTTCTACATATTTCATAACTAATTTTTCTCTATTACAAGGTGTTATTTTACGTCTTGTATAATCTTCTACTTGCTCTTTTAAAACGTAAAATCTTCCATATGGATCCTTCCAATAATAGCCATTATATACTAATTTTGCTTGTAATGCGTATATTTCAAAAACAGCATCTGGCTCTTGGTTGTGACATCCACACTTACTTTTATCGCCAGAACAAGGTTGAGTATATAAGGCTCCAGGTGTAGCGCCTTCTGCAAAATTAGATTTTTCAAGACATGTTGGACATATTTTATTTGTTCCATCTGAGTTTATTATTCCTAAAGGTGGCTGCTTTGGTCTTTGGCCGAATTCTCCATTAATAAAGTTTGGGTATCCTGGATTACATGAACTTTTCTTAGGCGGATTATCTCTATCAGGGAGAGGATTTAAAGCTTTGATATAAGTTCCATCTGGATAACATGGATGTATAACAGTTCCATCTTTGTCTACTACATCTTTACCAGTTTCTAATCTATCAAATACTCTCCATAAAGACCACATACCTTCATGAAAGTGTGGGTATAAATGACAATGCCATATATTATCGCCTATAGATCCTTCTAAACTTCCTGCACCATGCAATATTTCTATCGTGTGAGTTTCTTGAGGACCTACTGATATTGAATCTATTATTGTAGATTTATGGTCATTGGGATCTAGTTTCCATTGATGTGTATGAAGATGGAATACATGAGTCTCCTTTACACCTCCATGTATAAGTCTAAATGTAGAAGGGTCACCTTTATATGCTCTAGGTATAAAAGTTGATGGATCTCCATAAGTCCAAGAACTCATAGATACATCTTCTCCATCTACAAGAACAGTTTCCATATGATCCTCTGGAGGTTGTACTATATCTGTTTTATTACTACTTTCTTCAGGATCACAAGGATCACAACACTTATAACCTTTATCTTTTGGTGGTAAAAAATTAGCCCTATTTGTCATAGGCTCTGATCTATAACTTATAGCAGTTACTCCCATAGGATGACCAGTAAAATGATCTACTATTTGATCTCCATGTCTATTTACTACTTCAAGTTCATCATGGAAATATACTGCATATTCTCTAAAGCTTGGTTTATTTGGATTATGAATATCTGCAAATATACCACTTCTAAGCTCACTTCCATCTACAGGATTTGTCCAAGTTGATCCTTCAGCTTCTACTATAAGTGCTCCAAATAACCCATGTATATTAGTTGCATCTTCACTACTTCTAGCATCTCCTAAATCACTAAAGTAAAAGATACCTTCTCTGTCTGCATACCATTCATAGGTTATTTCTTCTCCTGGCCCGACTGTAGAGTCTGGATTACAGCCTACATTTGCACCATCTGATTTTATATTCTTATATTTAAGACCTTGCATATGGATTGATAATCTTCTATTTTCATTATGCTTAAATTTTATTATTATTTTATCTCCAACATTCGCTCTTATTGTAAGAGGTTGAACTTCTTCAATTGGTATTGGACGTGGATGTCCATCCTTATCTTTGTTTGCGAAATTCTCTCTAGCCTTTTTCTCTACACAGTCTTTATCGTCTTCTAATATATACATCATACCATTGGGATCGTAATCACCGTAAAAGTCATATACAATCGGAATAGATAATACTGTAATGTCAAAGCATTTAGTAGTTTTAGTACAATTATTTTCACATTTTTTCACTTTTACTACTCCTTTTTAATTTGGCTTAGTATATCAATATGAAACATAATCGTGTATAGTTACATAATTCTTTATATTCCATCAAAAACTTAAATATTTCGACTAAATATTATTTTTTATTTTTAAATTTTGTGTTAAGTAAATTATAATTATAAAATAAAAACAAGCTAT
>NZ_HG529330.1 GCF_000499525.1 Faecalimicrobium dakarense
AGATACTTTTTTTAATTCATCTATAAATCCTAGTACTGACTCTTTAGTTGTTGCCCATGAAGTTACTAGTCTTATAGCAGTATTTTCTTCATCAAATTTAGCCCAGATACTAAATGCATAATTATTTTTTAATGAATCTATTACATCATTATTAAATATAGGGAATACTTGATTAGAAGGAGAATCTACTAAATATTTATATCCTAATTCATTTATTCCATCTCTTAAAATATTAGCCATTTCATTTTCATGTCTTCCTATTTCAAAGAATAAATCTTCTTTAAATAATTCTAAAAATTGTATTCCTAATAATCTTCCTTTAGCAAGCATAGCCCCTTTTTGCTTTAAGTAATATCTAAAATCTTCTTTAAGAGAGTCTTTACATATCACTATAGCTTCTCCAAATAATGCTCCATTTTTAGTCCCACCTATATAAAAAGCATCTGTTAGATTACTTATATCAGAAAGTGTTAAATCGTTTTCTCTACAGCATAAGGCAGAACCAAGTCTTGCTCCATCCATATATAAAATTAAGTTATTTTCTCTACAAACTTTATTTAATTCTTCTAATTCACTTTTAGTATATATAGTTCCTATTTCAGTTGAGTTTGATATATAAACAAGTTTTGGCTTTACAACATGCTCATTAGTGTGCTTAGAAAGTGCATATAATACGTCTTCTTTTCTTAACTTTCCATCTTCTACATTAACTGTTATAATTTTATGGCCTGTAGCTTCTATTGCCCCTGTTTCATTAGAAAATATATGACCTGTATTCGCAGATATTGCTGCTTCATGTGGTCTTAAAAATGCTGATATAGCTGTTAAATTAGTTTGTGTTCCTCCTGGTATAAAGTGAATATCTACATTTTCATTTTGTAATTTTTCCTTTATAGCTGTTACTGCTTTTTCACAATATGTATCTAAACCATACCCTTCACTTTGTTCTAGATTTGTTTTAACTAAAGCTTCAAGAATTTGTGGATGTGCTCCTTCACTGTAATCACTTTTGAAACTATACATACCTTCTCCCCCTCTTTTGTGTAAATTAAATATAATTTTATATTAACATTATTTAGAATTAGTATCTATATCATATATAATTATTTTTCTAATTCTTTAACTATATTTAAAATTATTTCTATTAATATAAACAGTGGTTTCTAATTGAATCTATATCTTCTTTAGTAAGATTAAATTCATTATATAAATAATTTTCTACTGTATCGTAATTTTCATCTATTCTCTTAAATGCTTCCTTAATATATTCTTCATTTACTCCAAATATATTGTTTAAATTTTCTAGAGGCACACTTTTTAAATCTTGATTTTTAATTATATATTCTTCTATTGATTCTTTTGAGTATTTATTACTTTTCAAATACTCTTCTATTATATCGTCTCTAGATACTCCAAGTATCATATATATAATAGCACACCCTACACCAGTTCTATCTTTTCCTGCTGTACAATGATTAAGTATTGGCAGATTTTGTGTGTTTTTTATTAGTTCTACTAATCTTTTATATGATGTATTATCTATCGGTAAATCATAATAGCTTTTTTTAAGCATATCAAATACGCCGTTACTTTTTATCATTTCTTTCATCATTTCTTCAATTGAACCGAATTTTGCATTTTTTTCATTTTCAAATTTCATAGCTGACACTCTTATGTTTTGTATATTTTTTATAACTGTTGATGGTAGTTTATCAGCTTCTTCGTCACTTCTATAGTCAAATATGTATTTTATATTAAGATTTTTTAGTGTATCTATATCTTCTTCATTTAGATTATTTAAATTTGCTGATCTAAAGAAAAGACCTTTCTTTACAATTCTTCCATCTTTTGTTTTATACCCACCTAAATCTCTAAAGTTTTTCAATTTTTTCACTCCTTACTCTGTTAATATATAAAATAAAAATTATATAGTTAGTAATATCTATCATCTTTATAAATATTACTAACTTATATTATAACCTAACCCCTAGGTAAATTTTATCTCTAGATAAATTATTTTAATTAATCTCTAATATAATGAATCATTACCGCCCCATTATAAACTTTAGATTCTTTTAACTTAAGCTTTAATTCTTTACTTCCTTCTTTGAATAAAGGTATACCTTCACCTAAAATAGTTGGTATAACTGTTATAATATATTCATCTATTAAATTTGATTCAGTTAGATGTTTTATCAACTCAGCTCCACCAACTATCCAAATATCCTGTCCTTCTTTTTGCTTTAAATCTTTTATAAAACTACATATATCCCCTTTTATAAATTTAACATCTTTATTATCTTTAATATCTTTACTTGTAAATACAAAACTATCTATGCCTTCATATGGCCAAACACCTACACTTAGTTCATTTACAACTTGATCATAAGTTGTTCTTCCAAGTATAACAGTATCTATCCCTTCGTAGAACTCATTATATCCAAAATCACTGTCTGGTTCACTTCCATCACCACAAAGCCAATCAATATCTCCATTTTTTCTTGCTATATAACCATCTAAACTCATTGCTATATATAGAATTACTCTTCTCTCTTTTTTCATAATTTTGTATCCTTTCTTTTTTTAACCATTTTAATTATAATAATTATTAACTTACTTACAAAACATATTATACTAAACAATAGTTGACATCTTATGTCATATTTGAAAGGAAAATTTATGAAAGCTGATAGACTTATATCTATACTTATGTTACTTCAAATGCACAAACAACTAACAGCTAGTGAATTATCTAATCGATTAGAAGTTTCTGTAAGAACTATTTATAGAGATATTGATTCACTAAGTAATCTTGGAATACCTATAATTAGCGATAGAGGTTCTAATGGAGGGATAAAACTTTTAGGAGATTATAAAACTTCATTGACAGGAATAAATACAAATGAAATATTTTCTTTGTTCATTCCTACTGGAGATAAAGTATTAGATGATTTGGGTATTGAAAAGCTAAAAACTTCTACTCTACTTAAGTTTTTAGGAAGTTCATCACATAACCAAATACAAGAAATAGAAAATATTAAAAATTATATTTATATAGATATGCATTCATGGAACAAAACAAATAACGTAAGCAAAGATATTCTTAATACATTGCAAAATGCTATTTGGAAATTTAGAACTTTAAATATTTTATATAGAAAAATACATGAAACTAAAGAAGTAATATTAAACCCTCTAGGCCTTATATGTAAGAGAGGAACATGGTATCTAGTTGGATTAAATAATAAAATTATTAAAACATACAAAGTAACTTCTATAGAATCTGCCTTTTTAATGAAGGATAGTTTTATTAGACCAACTGATTTTAATTTAGAAGATTATTGGAAAAATTCAACTAGTAAATTTAAAAGTTTAATTCCTAAACATACTTTTAAATTTAAAGTAAATTCATGTATTTTAAATCATATAAAAGAAAGAATGTTTATAACTATAAGTACAACAGTTATTGAAAATGATGAAATTTATATTGATATAGAATTTGATTCTTTATTCCAAGGGATAGAATTTGCTTTTGGTTATGGTAAATACATTGAAATAATTGAACCTGAATGTGCTATTAATGAACTTAAGAGAAAAGCGTTAGAGGTTATTAACTTATATAAATAAAGCTAGGAATCTTCCTAGCTTTATTTATATAAAAGTATAATTATGTTCATTAGTTTGTATATATAACTGTTTTATGCACTACCTTATTTTTTTGATGTATATAAACCATCCTAATATACATACTGCAGCTCCTATTGTTATATATTTAAAAGTATTTTTACTTTTTTCTTTGATATTTCTTTCTTTACTTCTGACATTATAGTATCTATTTCTTTTTCTGTATATCCTTGTTCTTCTAATTCTCTAGCTATATCTTGCTCCGTTACTCTATCTCTATTATTAAATGCTTTGTCTAATGCATAATAATAAAACCATGCGTTATTTGTTGAGAAAAAATTACTTTTGCTATAATTCTTATAATAGCTTGGCTTGTACGTTGAGCTATTATTTGTTGATGTGTTCTCTTTCTTATTTTCATTTATAGTTTTAGGCTTAACTGTAAAGTTTGCACTATCTGCTTTAAGTGAAGATTTATTAGAATCTGCATTTACTTTTTTTGTATTACCAGCAACTGTAGCTGCTCCCGCCATAGAACCTACCTTTAGAGCTGTAGTTGCTTTATTTTTCGTTTTATCATTTTCTTTTTCTGATTTATCTGTTAAATCATTACTTTCTTCATTTTTTGAATCAGATTTATTTTTGCTAAAGTTTCCTGAATTTACTTTACTATCTACTTTATCAGTTTTTTTAGTACTAGACTTAGTACTTGATGAATCTTCACTCGTATTGATTTTAGTTGATTGATTAGATGATTCTTTCGTACTAGACGACTTTGATTTATCTTTAGTTGACTTAGTTTTATTACTTTTAAGTGAAGACTTTGATTTACTACTTGAGCTGCTTCTCTTATAAGATGAACTAATGCTACTTTTTGATGATCTAGATGATGAGCTTCTACTTCTTTTTGCTTCCACCACGGTTGGCATTGCCAATAATATACAAAGAATTATTGATAAAACTTTGTTGACTGTTTTTTTATTCATTATTACTTCCCCCACAATATATAAATTACATATAACTTATATATTATAATACTTTGTATTTTTTGTCTTGCAGTTTTGTTATTTATTTTATAATTTTATTGATTTAGTAGCAATGTATGTATCTATATATTTATCTAATAAATCCCCACCTGAATTATCCTCATAAAATCCACTGATTAAAAATCCTGCATCTATTTGATCTCCAATCTGACTTTGAAGCGAGTGCCCAAATTCTAAAGTATCATTTGTATCTAATCTTTCTTTCAATTGATCTTTTGGCAATTGTTCTATATCAGAATATGGAATGTGATTTTTAATAACTAACTTGCTATTTTGCTCCCATTCATATAAATCAAAAATATATATAAGAGGGTTCGTAAATCCAGATATTAATATACCACCTTTTTTCAATACTCTATAACATTCTTTCCAAACAACTTTAATATCATCAATAAAGCAATTAGATACTGGATGAAATATAAAGTCAAAAGTTTCATCTTCAAACCTTGATAAATCTCTCATATCACCTTTTTCTAAATGTATGTTTAAATTATCCCTTTCAGATACCATCTTATCCTTTAATAATTGCTCTTTACTATTATCAAAAACGGTTACATTCGCTCCCAAAGCAGCAAATATTGGACCTTGTTGGCCTCCACCAGATGCAAGACATAGTACATTTTTCCCTATTAAATCTGAAGTCCACTCTCTCGGTACTGCTTTAGTTGGAGTTAGTAGTAATGTATATTCTCCATTTTTTGCATTTTCTACTTCCTCTGATGTTACTGGTATTGTCCATTTATTTTTATTTTTTACTTCATTATCCCAAGCAATGCTATTATGTTTTAATATATCCATTTTATCATCCCCTTTATAAAGATATACTTAATTTCTTATCATAAATAGTATCACAGTAGATGTTAAAAAACATTATAGCTACTAATTAAAAATACAGGATAAGTATATTTACTTATCCTGTATTTTTATATTATCTATGAATTATTACTTAAAGCTAATAATTTTACTACTTTTATTAACTACCTTCCAATCATCTTTTACTTTTTCTGCTTCCAAGTTAATATGTGAAATAGCTTCACCATGTTTACCTGGTTGAGTTACTATTACATTCTCCCCATCTTTATTTGTATAATCATGTTGTTCAATTTCTGTATGAGTATGACCTGCAACAATTACATCTATTCCACTTACTTCATTGGCTAATTCCTGTATTCTATTACCTGGATTTTTAGGTTTTTTAGACTTTTCTCCAGTATGTGCTACTGTTATTATTATATCTACTTTATCTTTTTTCATCTCTTTGACCCATTTTTTAGCATCTTCCACTAAATCATTCATATATAACTTTCCTTCATATTGTTTTTGATCTTTCAGTTCTCTTGATTTAGTAGGCACTAACTTTTCCCCATCCCAGTCTTTAGATTCTCCTACTTCTTTTATCGTAAGCCCTAGTATACCTACATTTAATTTACCTTCTTTTGTTTCAATTTCTTTTATTATATATGGCTTAGTATAGCTTTCTCCATTACTTTTATATGTATTTGCAGATAAAATTTCCATATTATTTTCTTTAAAATCATTTATCAAAGTATCTAGGCTTTCTTTATCATTAGCTACAAACTCATGATTTCCAAGAACAACAGCATCATAATTTAACTTTTTCATATCTTTTACTACTGGTGCTACCCCTTCTCTTGGCTCAGCTATTTTTTCATACTTAGGTATCCCGTCTTCAGAAACACTTGCTAGCTTTTCTCCTCTAAACCATGTTGCCATTTCTTCTGTTTGTATATCAAAGAAATCTCCAGCATTTACTAACATTAAATCTTTATCTTTTTGCCTTTGTTCATTTACATAATCAACCATTTTATCTGGTATTATAGAATGTAAATCAGTTGTTGCTAACACATTCACATTAACACTTTCTTTTCTACTACACCCAAATGCAAATATACTTAATAAACTTGTTATTGATATTATTGCTATTTTTTCTTAATCATAAAAAATCATTATCCCCTTTCCCTTCTGCTTTTACCATACAAATATAACATATATCTTTTTTTATATAACATCTTGTCTTAATCGTTTCCTTTTTTTAATAAATTTGTAATAATTATGATTTTCTGTTATAAATTCTTAATTATTTAGGCTGTATTTTGTAAATTTATACCATTAATGTCTATGATATAATAATTTTCAAAGGGGTGAATCAAATGAATAAAAATATACTAATCGTGGATGATGATAAAGAAATAGTAGATGCTATTGAATTTTATCTTAATCCAGAGGGGTTTAATACATTCAAAGCCTATGATGGTCTTGAAGCTATCGAAGCTTTAATAGAAAATAAAATAGACCTAATCATAATGGATGTTATGATGCCAAATATGGATGGTCTAAAAACAACTTTAAAAATAAGGGAAAATAATAATATTCCCATAATACTTTTGTCCGCTAAAAATCAAGATATGGATAAAATTTTAGGTCTTAATATGGGTGCTGATGATTATGTCACTAAGCCATTTAATCCATTAGAGCTTATAGCTCGTGTTAAATCTCAGCTAAGAAGGTTTATAAACTTAAATACTATGAAAAATAATAATACTATAATTGATAGTATTACTATCCTGACTAGCGGTGGACTTTGTTTAAATAAAGATAGCAAGCAAGTTACTCTAGATGGCGAAGAAGTAAAGATTACTCCTATTGAATTTAAAATATTAGAACTTTTACTTTCAAATAAAGGTATTGTGTTCTCGTCTAAGGATATATATGAAAAAGTTTGGGAAGAGATAGCTTACAACTGTGAAAAAACTGTTGCTGTACATATAAGAAGGATTAGAGAAAAAATAGAAATAAACTCTAAAGATCCTAAATATTTAAAGGTGGTGTGGGGAATTGGATACAAAATTGAAAACATTAATTACTAATAACTCTAGTCTAAAATCATTTGCTAATAATTCTAGATTAAAACTTATATCGTTAAGCTTATTTTTTTTAAGCATATCAATATGCTTTGAAGCTTGTTTTAATTTATTATTTAGCTTTGGTAATTTATATAAAGTATCATCTATAGCTAAATATATATTCTTTGGACCTATTGAGAGGTATTCAAATTTTGATATTATATATACTATGAAAGCTCTTGCTTTTACCACTGGTATTTTATCTATTATATTCTTTATAATTTATAGATTAAATAAAGATACTAACAATAATTTTTTAAATAATATTTTTAAACTATTATCAAGATTTTCAATAGATAGTATTATTTTATTTATAATTTCATCAGTTTTAATTAGATATATATTTTGGGGCAACACTGGTTCGTTTTATGACAATTTTTTTAATTATATTTGATTTTATAATTCTATGTTCTCTTTATTTTACTTATAATAGTCTTAAGCTTTATAATGAAAACTTAAAGGATAGAATTATTATTTTAAAATTTTTAAAAAACACATTAAGTAATCATAATAAAAAATCTTTTAATAAAAAATTGAAATCAGTTTTTGTAATATCTATAATTCTTCAATTTTCATTATATTTAATATTTTTTGAAGCCGCATTCGATTTTGGATCGGGTTTAGTTCTTTCAATGATTTTTTCTGTTTTTAATATTATATGTTATTCATATATATACCATTTTTTAAGTAAAAAAACTGATTATATAAACTATTTATCTACTAACATTAAAAATATTGAATCTGGAAATTTAGAATATAAATTAGACATAATAGGAAATGACGAAATAACTTCTATTGCAAATAGTATAAATAATTTAACAGATGGTCTAGAAAGTGCATTAGAAGAAAAACTTAAAAGTGAGAAAATGAAAACAGAACTTATAACAAATGTAAGCCATGACTTAAAAACTCCACTAACTTCTATTGTAAGTTACATTGATATACTTAAAAATAATGAACTTGATTCTGAAACTACAAAGGACTACATAAATATACTAGACAGAAAAGCAACAAGACTTAAAACTTTAGTCGAGGATATATTTGAAGCTTCTAAAATTAATAGTGGTGATATAGAACTTAGTATAGAAAAAACAGATGTAAAAGAACTTCTTATACAGAGTATTGTAGAACTTGAAGATAAAATAGAAAAATCAAAACTTGATTTTATAATAAGCACTCCTGATAACTCTATTTTTGCTAATATAGATGGTAAAAAAACTTTTAGAGTATTTGAAAATCTTATAAATAATGTAACTAAGTACTCTCTTTGTGGTACTAGAGTTTATATTGACCTAGACATTATTAGTGATAATATAGTTATTACTATGAAAAACATATCTAACCATAAACTAAATATAAGTTCAAATGAGCTTTTAGATAGATTTGTTAGAGGAGATGTATCTCGTAATACTGATGGAAGTGGACTTGGACTTTCAATATCTAAAAACATAGTCGAGCTTCAAAATGGAGATTTAAAATTAGATATTGATGGAGATTTATTTAAGGTTACTATAAAATTTAAATCTCTAAATTTATAGTTATTTATTATTCTTTAAATTATAAAATACAAAGTAAGCCATATGATACATATATTTTATGTATCATATGGCTTTAAATATCTTTAGTTACATTTACTATTACTTTTGATATAATTAATGCTAATTCCATAGGCGTTTCCTTCATTCCACTTTCAATCCATTTTTGAATAATTCCTAACTGTGCTGAAGATGCTATAGTTGTAAGGTATTCTATGGAAATATTTCTATGTTTATTTTTTATACCAATATATGAACTCTCACGTATCATTTTATCCATTAAAGATTTTAATTTTACTTGAAAAGATAAGTCTCCATTTGGACCTAATACTACACCAATAAAGTCTGAATTCTCTTTTATATAACTATATAAACTAGTTAGTATTTCAAGAACTTTATTCCTATCTCTATTATCAATAATTCCATCTGATGAATGTTCTTTTATAATACTACTAATGTTTCCTAGTATTTCATTGCTGCTTTGTTCAATTAAATCGTATTTATCCTTATAGTGAAGATAAAATGTTGCTCTATTAACATCTGCTTTATCAGTTAAATCTTTTATAGTTATCTTATCAAATTCTTTCTCTCTCATAAGATTTATTAATGCATCTTTTAATAATCTTTTTGTTCTACTGACTCTTCTATCCATAAAATTCTCCTAAGCATATACAATATTAATAAACACATTTTACAAATCTGTCTATTAATATACATATTTTATTATTTTAATTATTGATATATATAACTTCTTAACTATAATAATAAGTATGTAACAATAAGCAACACAATGTCAATTACTTTGGAGGTTATGTTATGAATATAGTAAAAGTTTCTAATATTACTAAAACTATTTCTAAGTCAGTTATATTAAATGATATAAGTATAGATATAGAAGAAGCCGAAATAGTCGGTTTTATCGGTCCTTCTGGTTCAGGTAAAAGTACTTTGATTAAATCTATTATTGGTATGGAAAAAACTGACTGTGGATCTATTATGCTATTTAATAAGAATATTCCTAATTTAGATGTTTTACAAGATATTGGATACATGGCACAAGCAGACGCTCTTTATGAAGACTTAACTGGAGAAGAAAATTTAAAATTTTTTGCTACACTATTTTCTATAAAGAAAAGTAAATTAAAAGATAGAATAAATTATACTTCAAATTTAGTCAATATAAATGAGCATTTATCAAAAAAAGTGTCTAATTACTCTGGTGGTATGAAAAGACGGTTATCTCTCGCTATTGCTTTGATACAAGATCCTAAATTACTTATATTAGATGAACCTACTGTTGGTATTGATCCAAAATTAAGATTTAAAATTTGGGATGAATATATAATCTTAAAAAATCAAGGTAAATCAATTATAATAACAACTCATGTTATGGATGAAGCAAGTAAATGTGATAAACTTGCATTAATTCGTGAGGGTAAAATTATTGCTAAAGGATCTCCAGATGATATAAAAAAACAGTTTAATGCTAATACAATTGAAGAAGTCTTTTTAAGAATAGGAGATGATCTATAATGAGAATAAAAGCATTGATACTAAGAATTATAAAGCAAAATATACGCGATAAAAGAACCTTAGCACTTATGATGATTGCTCCACTTATTATAATGTCTTTGATATATTTCTTATTTAACTCAAGCAATGATTCTATATTAAATATTGGCGTATATAATACTACTAATGAATTTAACAAATACCTAGATACGTCTAATATAAATGTTGTGGTATATGATAATAAGTCTAATATAAAAGAAAAATTAAAAATGATAACTTAAAGTCATTCATAGATTTTGATGACAATACACTAAATATTACTTATGAAAATAGTACTCCTTCTGATACGCAAAAAATCAAAGCATTAGTTCAAGGTACTTTAGCAAAGGAACAAACTAATAATCTAAAAAAAATACTATCATCTAATCAAAATATAAACATAAAGTTTATTAAAAATAAAATATCCATAGATGAAAACTATATTTACGGAGATGAAAATTTATCTTATTTTGATACTATAAGCCCTATATTAATAGGATTCTTCGTATTTTTCTTCGTATTCTTAATATCTGGTATATCTTTATTAAAAGAAAGAACTTCTGGTACTTTAGATAAACTACTAGCAACTCCTATTAAAAGAAGTGAGATAGTAATAGGATATCTAGTTGGATATGGTATATTTGCAATTATACAAACTATAATAGTGGTTCTATTTGCAGTTTATGTACTTGGTATAAAAATAGAAGGCAGTATAATATATGTATTATTAGTTAATATAATTATAGCTTTTATAGCTCTATCTTTTGGTACTTTATTATCTACTTTTGCTAATTCAGAATTTCAGATGATGCAGTTTATTCCAATCGCTATAGTCCCTCAAATATTTTTCTCCGGACTTATACCAGTTGATACTATGGCTAATTGGCTACAAGCTATATCACGTATTGTACCCCTTTACTACGGAGCAACATCTCTTCAAGGGATTATAGTAAAAGGTTATACACTATCAAATATAAAATTTGAAATCTGTATTTTAATATTATTTGCTTTAGTTTTTTCTTTATTAAATGTTTTAAGTCTAAAGAGATATAGAAAAATATAGTTAGTATTTAAGGAGCTATAACACAAAATGGAATGAGTACTTTAATAAAGTGCTCATTCCATTTAATCTATAATTATTCAGATTTTTTATATTCACCATATAATTTACCAAATTTAAGCATTATGATAAATATACTTAACATTAAAATACCTTTTAATATACTACTTAAACTAATGCTCCACCATACTCCATCTAATCCAAGCATTTGTTGATTTGATAAGAAATAGGCTACTGGTACCCTTGCACCTGTTAAAATTGTTATTATTAATGCTGGTATAAATGTTTTTCCAAGACCTTTAAACGCTCCTGTAGTTATTATTTCTAAACACATAAATAACTGAGAATATCCTAATATTTTAAGATATATACTACCTTCTCTTATTGCATCTGGTTCTTGTATGAATGCATTAAATATATAATTCCCAAAGAACACCAATATAAGTGTGTTAATACTTCCAAGTATTAATGCTATTATTAAAGTTATTTTGCAACCTTTATTTATTCTATCGTATTTTTTAGCCCCATAATTTTGACCTACAAAACTTCCAAGTGCCACTGCAAGTCCTTCTGCTGTCATCCAAGTAATAGATTCTATTTGAGATCCAACCTTTTGAACTGCTATTGCTACTGGTCCAAATGCAGCAACAACTACTCCTATTAACATAGAAAATACAGTAAACATACCACTTTGTATAGCAACAGGGAGTCCTAATTTACATAATACACTATAATAATTTAATTCTATATTTTTAAATAATTTCACTTTAAAATATTCATTTTTATTTTTTATAATTATAGCTAAAAACGATAAAGTTACAACCATCTGTGCAATAACTGTAGCTATTGCAGCACCTACTACCCCAAGCTTTGGAAACCCACCAAGTCCAAGTATTAATACAGGGTCTAATATAATATTTGTAATTAATCCTATTGTATTAATTTTAAAAGGTGTCTTACTATTTCCAAGCCCATTAAATATCGCTGTAAATACTGGATTTATAAAATAAAATACCATTCCTAATGCAACTATAACTAAATACTGTCTAGACATAGTGATAACTTCTGCTTCACCTAATCTAAAGAAACCTATTAATTGGCTATTAAATAAAACTAAGAATATAGTATATAATATCGATAAAATAATGTTTATTTCTATAGCTGCTTTTATAAATGATTTTGTTGAATCCATATTCCCTTCACCTATACTTTGTGCAACCTTTATTTCTCCGCCTATTTTAGAGATAGTTATAAACGCCATAGCAAGCCATGGAAAAAATCCAGCTGTTCCAACAGCCGCTACTGCATTACTCCCAGCCTTTCCAACCCATATCATATCCGTTAAATTATAAGCCATTTGTATAAATGAAGTTCCCATTATTGGAAGTGCTAGTTTTATTAACTTACTCGCAATCTTCCCATGTGTTAAATCAATTCTATCTTTCATGTTATCTCCTTATTTAATTTTTAAAATTTTAATTTATATACTTTATTAATGGATTTTAATTATACCCTAAAACTAGCTTATTAAATATTAAATATAGATAAAAGTACCTTGTAATAGTTACAAGGTACTTTTTAATTAGTATGATTTAGCCTTATTGATTAATTTA